>JAVBRY010000167.1:0-2661 GCA_031547505.1 Candidatus Gastranaerophilaceae bacterium
TTGCTCTCATATCTGAAACGAGGTTGTTATAGCCAAAAGAAACACCTCTGTCGGTCAATAAAATCATATCGTTGCCCGAGTCGCTTACTTTTTTAGCCAACGGTGCCATTTGCGCCGGAGCAAGGAATTGACCTTTTTTGATATTTACAATTTTTCCTGTTTTTGCCGCCGCAATCAACAAATCCGTCTGTCTGCACAAGAATGCAGGGATTTGGAGAATATCAGCTACTTTTGCTGCAACAGCAGCTTGTTCAGGCAGGTGAATATCTGTGACGATGGGAACATTGAATTCTTTTTTAATTTCAGCAAGCATTTCGAGCCCTTTTTCAATGCCGGGGCCTCTGAAAGAATTGATGGAGCTTCTGTTGGCTTTGTCAAACGAGGATTTAAATGCAAAATTAATTCCGAGTTTTTCAGTCAGGGCTTTAAGGTTCTCAGCTGTTTGAAATAGGATTTCTCTATTTTCGATGGCACAAGGTCCTGCGAGTATGGTTAACTTTTCTGTTCCAATCTCAAAATTGTTTAATTTTATAGGTTTTACTTGTATCATCCGTACGCTCCATTTTTTTTGACATTCATACCTAATAAATGTAATATTGGGTAATATTAATTATAGCACTAACATAAGGAGAGATGGATGTTAATTGAGGAATTACTGGAAGACGCGGTCAATAAAAACGCGAGTGACCTTCACATATCTGCTGAGCTTCCTCCTGTTCTACGCATAGACGGGAAATTAATCAGAACAAACCTTAAAGCCCTGACCCCGGAAGATGTCGAAACTCTTGTTTTCCCGATTCTCAATAATGAACAGAGAAGACGACTTGAACAAGATTGGGAACTGGATTTAAGCTATGGTATTAAAGGCGTAGGACGTTTCCGGGTAAACGTATACAGAAACAAAGGCACATACGCAGCAGCATTCAGAACAATTAACACTGAGGTTCCGACTTTTGAGTCTTTAGGATTACCACCTATAGTAAGACAAATTACCGAAAAGCCAAGAGGACTTATTCTTGTAACAGGTCCTACGGGCTCAGGTAAAACAACAACTCTCGCATCGATGATTGATTATATAAACACAACACGAAGTGAGCACATTCTTACAATTGAGGACCCTATAGAATTTATACATGATTCAAAAAAGAGTGTTGTGCATCAGCGCGAACTTGGTCAGGACACACGTTCTTTCGCAAACGCACTGAAATCTGCACTTCGTGAAGATCCCGATATCATTCTGGTAGGTGAGCTTCGTGACCTTGAAACAATAGCACTGGCAATAACAGCTGCAGAAACAGGCCACTTGGTAATGGGAACACTTCACACAGGTTCTGCCAGCCAGACAATTGACCGTATCATAGATGTTTTTCCAGAAATACAGCAGCAGCAGATTCGCATCCAGCTGTCAAACTCCCTTATTGCAGTATTTTCACAGACACTTCTTCCTAAAGTCGATGAAATGGGTGAACAGGTTGGGCGTGTAATGGCACAGGAAATCATGATTGTTAACAGTGCAATTGCGAACCTTGTTCGCGAAGGCAAAACGACTCAAATCTATTCTGCTCTTCAAACAGGTTCACAGTTCGGTATGCAAACGCTTGAATCAGCGCTTGCTACTTTGTATAAGAGAAAACAAATTACTTCAGAAGACGCTTTGACAAAATCCAGCCGCCCTGATGAGCTGAAAAGAATGATTAGCTTACCATAAAAACACAAAATTATTAGTCATATTCCAAAAACTAAAAGAACTTGAAGAAGAAAATAAAACAGCATAAAAATAAAAGCTCTGAAACAGAGCTTTTATTTTTTATTTTTATCCATTAAAGTCTTTTTAATATATTCTTGTACATCTGAAGGGATTTGAATATTTTGCATACCAAGATTGAATTTCTTGATTTCTGCTAAAGTTTCTTGTTCTTCAATCAAATCTTTTGAAGGCATTTTGATGGAATTTTTTACCGCCTCAAATTCGGATAGTTCACCAGTTTCTTTTTTGCATTTGTACCTGTAAATAATATCATCTAAATCCGAAGATGCCACACCGAATTTTTGAGAAATTTCTTGCACAGACATCCCATAAGGAAGTTTATAGAGCCACTTTGCAGACTCAATATCATTTTGTGAAAGATTAATAACACCATACCTATGGGGTGAATGCATTATATCTTCTTTATAAGGGCTGTGTCCGAGCCCGATAGCATGCCCTATTTCATGTAGAATTGTATGATATACCTCACTTTCATCCTGATATCTGGCATGGATTATTCCGTCTGAAAGTCCTATCTGAACCTCGGCAGAATATAATCTCCCAACCGAATCAAAATGAAAATAACAGTGTCCAAGCGCCTTTCTGTCTATTCGTTTCCAGTCAAGATTAATCTGCGACGCGTTCAAGTTGCTTACCAGTTTAAATTTTACCGCACCGCCGCTTGCTCGCTCCCAGGCCTCCAGAGCTTGTTTAACCATCGCAGTATATTTAACTTCTTCACCCGGCGCTTTATACCAGCGAAAAGGAGCAATATAGAATGCAAGCGGAAAAGTATTATCCGGCCAGCGAATAATTTTCGAATCTCTTAAACAGGATTGAATATAAGTTCTTGTCATAACAACTCCATGTTAATATTAAAAGCTAAATTTTACAAATTTCCATAAAAAAATTTT
>JAVBRY010000053.1:0-4278 GCA_031547505.1 Candidatus Gastranaerophilaceae bacterium
GTAGACCAAAGGACAGTCATATTTTCATCCAAAGAATCTCTTACCATCTTCATCAACTCACGGCGAGAAATAGGGTCAACCCCGACCGAAGGTTCGTCTAAAACTAAAAATTCAGGCTGTCCGAGTAAAGCACAAGCCAGACCGAGTTTCTGTTTCATTCCACCGGATAAAGCACCGGCAAGTCTGTCTTGAAATCTTTTTAGGTCTGTAAAATCAAGCAGCTTATCAAAATCGTGGGAAACATCTTTTAAATCCGCATAGAGATTCAGGTTCTCAATTACACTCAAGTCCTCGTACAAACCGAATTTTTGGGGCATATATCCGATTCTAGGATTCAATGCAATTTTATCAACGACGGGATTTGTGTCGAGAGTAGTGACTTCACCGCTGTCTCCGACCATTAGTCCTATGATGAGACGAAGGAGCGTTGTTTTTCCTGCAGCGTCTGCACCAATGAGACCCGTAATTTTTCCTTTTTCGATATTCAAACTCAGGTCATCAATAGCCTTGATGCCTTCAAAGGTTTTTATTAAATTTTTAATCTCAACTGCGTTCGTTGCTTTGTCCTCATTATTGATATGTTATTTACTCCCTCTCCCGACGTGGGAGGGGGCAAGATTGGATTCTAATTGCCTTCATTAACTTGTTCTTGCATATCGTCGCGGACTTCGGTTTCATTCAAATTGATTTTGACAGTTGTTGGCATACCCTGTCTTAAGAACGGATCTAAATCATAAACATATACTCTTATCCGATATACTAAATCTGTTCTCAAGTCTTCAGTTTGAACAGTTTTAGGTGTAAATTCAGCAATAGGCGAAATATATCCTACCCATCCCGTGTATTCGCGCTTTTTGCCTGTCTGTGGGTCAGTGCTGTCGGTCAAAACTCTTGCTTTCATTCCATATTTTATGTTCCCGAGATTTGTCTCGGGTACATATACTCTTATCCAAATAGGCTTGCTTTTTGCCATTGTATAGACAGCTTGTCCCGGAGATACAACAGAGCCCGGCTCCAGAACTCTTGTCATTATGATTCCGTCTTCGGGCGCGTAGACTTTTGTGTAATCGAGCTGATTTTTTGCGTAGTCCTTTGCTGCAATCGCAGATTTGTATGCGGCACTTGTTTCATTTTTGGTGTTTAAAAGCATATCGCATTCTTGTTTTGAGATTGTGTCATCAGGGCACAACGGAGCCTGCCTTTGATAAACTTCAGAGGCATTTAAGCTAACGGCTTGTGTTCTGTCAACTTCAGCGATACTTTTATCAAAGTTTGCTTTGTAATCTTTTGCATCCATGATGGCAACAAGCTCTCCCGGCTTGACCATATCGCCCTCTTCTTTTAGCAGCTGAACTACCTGCCCTGATACTTGGAAGCTCAAATCAACCTGACGAATTTCGACGTTGCCGTAAAGAGAGATTTCGCCCGTATCTTTTCCACGTTCAAAAAGAACGAAAACTATACTTGCTATCATTGCGATAATTATCAGCAATATTATTACTTTTTTCTTTTTGGTCATAACTGGCCTCCGACCGCTTTATAAAGGGTAAAATAATCAACTAATCTGGTTGTTTTTGTACGAATTTGACTCTGTGCAGTATTCAAAAGAGTCTCTTGCTGACTCAAAATTGAAGGGTATGAAATGACCCCTCTTGAGTATTTTTTAAGATTGTCATCAAAATCTTTTTTCTGAAGATTCAAATAAATGATGGTGTTGGTATCAACCTGTGTGTCGTATTTTACGATAACCAAAGCATCATTCACTTCTTTTATTGCATTTAAATCAGTCTGCCTGTAATTCTCAAAAAGCTCTTCATACATCGCTTTATTGATTTTCAAGGTGGCAATTTTCATACCGCCTTTGAATAATGTTTGGCTTGCTCCGGCAGTCAATGCCGCTACAGTAGTTCCCCAATCAAAGAAATTGCCGGGAAATAAATTGTTAAAAGCTAAAATACCCATTACGTTAAATGACGGTAAAAGCTCTTTTCTAGCCACTCTTACATCTATCTTTGCTCTTTCTAATCTGTATTCCGCTGCCATGACATCAGGTCTTGCGTATATGACTTCAGATGGAAGCGTGTCAGGAACTGCGTAATGATAATCAAATTCATCAAGCGTCGACCTTTTTAGGTCGCTAATCGCCGCAGGAGAAGCTCCAATCAGCAATGCAAGCTGAGTCAACCCGGTATCCCTGTTTCTTTTCAATGTTTCAAGGTCGCTCTTTGCCGTTTCTATTTCTTTTTTAACTATATTAAAACGTTCATTATCTATCACACCACGTTCAAACTTCTTTGCTTCTCTGTTTAAACGTTCAGACTTTGATGCATAGACTTGCTCTTGTACCTTGATTAGGCTATCAAATTGCAAAATATTCACATAAGCTGTTGCGACATCGCTCGCAAGAGAGAGATATACCGACTTTTCATCATATCTGTATGCTTCGTATTCTTTTTTTGCAGACCTTGTCTTGTCTCTGTTTTTTAAGAGAAAATCCGGCTCATAAGTAACAATAAACGGCAGTACAAAAGCATTGTCGTTGATAGGTAATTCTACGCGCCCAAAGTCAGGCACATGGCTGCCTACATAATTTGCACCCATTCGAAGATGAGGAAATTCCTGACCCAATGAATATTTGACCCTCTGCCTGTATTCTTCAACTTGCCAGGATGCTTGTCTCGCGTCATGGTTGTGTTTTATCGCTTCGTTTATATAGTTATTCAAATACAGATCCTGGAATCTGTTCCAAAAATCCATATTAATATATTGGATTTTTTCTTAGATTTTGAACACATCAGTTTGTTTGCGCTTGAAGGAAAACGCAAAGCATTGAGAGTTTATAACAAATACAAACAATAAAATCGCTGCTGCTATTCGTGTTAAAAGTTTTTTACCAATCATAAGAGTGTCTCATAATCTTTGTCTAAATTATTTCTTATTTTTGTTAAAGTTGCTTTCATCGAGGAGATTTCATCTTCAGAAATGTTTTCTAATAAAAGTGTCTGAAATCTTGTTATATAACCCACAAGCTTATCAGCCTCTTTGTGACCGCTATCCGTTACTGTGATTTTCTTTACGGCTCGTTTGCCTTTTAAATCAACTTTTCTGATAATCAGTCCTTTTTTTTCGAGCTCATCAGCAATTCTACTAAAATTTGACTTATCTTTATATAGTGCATCTGCCATCTCCTGTTGGGTGATGTCGGGAAAGTATCTTGATGCATTTAATACAATAACCTGATCAATTGTCAGCGGAGTATCAATTTTTTTAAACAGCTCAGCAAACCTTGACCGAGCCTTAAGCGCAGTCAAGCCGATATTTGACATGACTATTTTATCAAGTATATCAAAGTTTTCGTTGAGCATGTTGTCCTTAGTGCGTTGTATTTAATAATCGGTTGTTATAGAAATTAGTTGTTATGTACAACTATTATAGCTGTTGACTAAAATATGTCAAGAGGTATGAAGAATAACCAAATATAGCCGGATTTTTTGCAATAATTTACTAAAGGTTCTCCGGCTTATAATAAACAGAATATGTCTTTTGGGGTTTAAACGCTCCTGAAGAACCCGGCATAAACAACAACAAGGATGACGCACCAAAAGTGAATGGAGATAATAAGAGTGAAGTCAAGTACCAAACACCCGCGGTGTCTTTGCCTGCACTGCTGATTTGTCCGTTTAGTTTTACAGGATTGCCGTTAACATCTTTTGTTCTAAAATTTGAAACCTCCAACAACCCGCCAGCGCCGCCGCTTCCTCCGACTTGAACGTGACTGACAAATCCTTCAGTTGATTCTCCTTTTCTGATTAGCAATTTTTCATTGAAATATATATCTTCACTTATTTGAAACGCCAGTTTTGTGCCAATAAAAGGTGTTTCTTCTCTTGCCTTAATTGTTTTTCCTTCGTAGGCGAGTTTTAATGTGCGCTTTTTGGGTTTATATTTATCTGTTGGAGAGATTTTTACCTCTTGGCCATTGTCTAAATTAACATTAAAATCAAACACAGGATACTTAAAATCCTTGTTCATTTCATTGTTAGGGATGTTTTTTTCAAAAATATATTGAGGAATGTAGGTATTTTTTTGTTGAGGAATATACGAGGTGAATGCTTCATCCGTATAAATTCTCGCAAGGTCAATCCCTGCATAAAACCGTTGCCTGTACGTAGAATTTATAATGGTGGAATCTTTAAACGCCTCATCTGTATATTCAGGTTTTATATAAAACTTTTTTGAATATTTTTTTTCAGAAAGTAGTTTTTCGTTTTCGTCATT
>JAVBRY010000043.1:0-26837 GCA_031547505.1 Candidatus Gastranaerophilaceae bacterium
ATGATGATAGTTAAAAAATATTTTAAAACCAAAGGCGAAAACAGGACGAAGGTAATTATCCCGGACTCTGCACACGGTACAAACCCAGCTACTGCTGTTATGTGCGGATATGAAACCGTTTGTGTGAAGTCAAACGACAAAGGTCAGGTTGATGTTGAAGAATTCAAAAAGCTTTTAGGACCTGATGTTGCGGCTGTGATGATGACAAATCCGAATACGCTCGGGCTTTTTGAAGAAAATATTTCTGAAATAGCACGTCTTGCACATGAAGCCGGTGCTTTGATGTATTATGACGGGGCGAATTTCAATGCCATTATGGGAATCACAAACCCTAAAGTTATGGGATTTGATATTGTGCATTTGAATCTGCATAAAACTTTCTCCACTCCTCACGGCGGCGGTGGTCCGGGGGCAGGTCCTGTCGGAGTAGTTGAGAGCTTAAAAGACTTTCTGCCTGTGCCCATGATTGGTTTTGACGGCGGAAAGTATTTCAGAAATTTTGGTCTGAAAAATTCTATCGGAAAAATAAAAGCGTTTTACGGAAACTTTGGCGTTTTGGTGCGAGCTTATGCTTACATCTTGATGCTTGGCAAGGATTTGAAGGCGGTTTCAGAAGATGCGATTTTGAATGCGAATTACCTGAAAGAAAATCTTAAAGAAGATTATCTTTTGCCGTATGATTTTCATTGTATGCACGAGTTTGTGCTTTCAGGTGACAAGCAAAAAGAGAATGGAGTAAATACTCTGGCTATTGCGAAGAAACTCATGGATTCGAAGATTCACCCGCCGACTGTCTACTTCCCTCTAATCGTACATGAGGCTATAATGGTGGAACCCACAGAGACCGAGTCGAAGGAACGATTGGATGATTTTATTGCGGTGATGAAGAAAATTGCCAGAGAATCAAAAGAAAATCCCGAAGCGGTTTTGTCGGCTCCACAGACCACACCTGTTAAAAAAGTAAACGAGACCCTTGCGGCACGTCAGCTAAACTTACGTTACCAAAGAAAAACAGAAAAAGCGGATGCATAAATATTATTTTAAAATCAAAAAAGGGGATACGGAGTTTGAATTTTCGACTTCGGATCAGGCGGTGTTCGATGAGCAGCTCTCTTATTGGTCTGAAAAAATGACGACCCTGTCCGAGTTTTCGGAGGCTGATGCATCAGAATTTAATCCTGTTGCCCAAGAAATTGAAACAGAAAACCCTGCTCCCAGAAAAGATTTTATTGATATAGAAGATCGTGTCAGCATTAACGAGATTCAAAATCCCATTACAAAGAACATAAAGACGTTTGAACCTGAAAAAGTTTTTGATAATATTCTGTCGGATTCAATGAAAAGTCCAAAGACAAATGTGATTGAGCAGACAGAAGTTATATCGCCGTTCAAGACCTTCCTTTCTGTGTTTAATCCGCAAGAGCCGTTGGATTATTTGATTCTTGCGGCGAAGTATTTGAGCGACAATGAGAATGTTTTGAATTTTTCACTGAAACAGGTTAATTCGAAAATTGTACCGATAACCAAAAAACCGATTGGCCATAAGGTCATTGATGAAGCATTGAAAGACAGGCTGATTATGGTTGTGCCGGATTATACAAATATCGGTGAAGTCACGGAGTATACGTTGACACAGGCGGGTGAAGGGTATTTTGTCGAGTAGAAAGAAAGTATGAAAAAAGTCGCAGTGGCGTTGAGCGGTGGATTAGACAGCAGTGTCTGCTGCCACTTATTAAAAGAGCAAGAATATGAGGTTGTCGGGATTACCGCAAAGATGGTGGACGACGACAATTTTGAGCTGATTGTTCAAAACGCAAAAGCTGTTGCGCAAAAAATCGGGATTCCTCACTATGTTCTGGATTTGAGCGAAGATTTTAAAAAGTATGTTGTGGATTATTTTGAAGAATCCTACAAAGCTGGAAGGACTCCAAACCCTTGTATAATGTGCAACAAGGAAATAAAATTCGGGAAAATTCTGGACTATGCGGTGAATGAGCTCGGTGCGGATTATGTTGCAACAGGGCACTATGCAAGAATTGAAGAAGAGAACGGGTTGTTCAAACTTTTGCCTGCAAAAGACCCCAAAAAAGACCAGCTGTATTATCTTTTTGAACTTTCACAAGAACAGCTTTCAAAAACAATGTTCCCCTTGGCGGATTATGTTAAGGATGACATAAGAAAGATTGCAACGGAAAATGACCTGCCGTCAAAGTCTTCTAAAGAAAGTCAGGATATTTGTTTTATTAAAAAACCTATGACGACAAAAAAATATTTGATGGATAAATTCGGAGTGCAAAAAGGCGATTTCATCCATATAAAAACGGGTGAAACAGGGGAAAAATTAGGAACCCACGAAGGTTTTTACCAGTACACTATAGGGCAAAGAAAAGGAATTGGTATAGCTTATCCGGAGCCGTTGTATGTGGCAAAAATTGATGCACAAACGAACACTGTATATGTCGGAGCGAAAGAGGATATCTACAACAAGGCTGTTGAAATCGAAGGAGTAAAGATCCAATATCCTGCTTATGGAAATTCTTTTGAGGCGCTTATAAAAATTCGATATAATATGGATTTTAAAAAAGGATTGGTCAAAATTTCAGGCGACAGCGGAAGAATAGAGCTTGATGAGCCTGTTTCTGCTGTGACAACAGGACAAGCGGCGGTATTCTACTCTTTAGATAACAATTGCCTGATTGGTGGTGGATGGATAATTTAAATTATAGTATTTTAATTTATGTAACGATTTTCAAATCAATTCACAAGCGAAAAATTCAAGCTATAGCCTGAAAATGCACCACCGATATATAAAAAATATTTCTTATTGTAAATTATCCTTTAGAATTAGTTCGGTGGGCTTATAATTTCAATAACTTTGTGATATAACATTTAAATAATCAGGCATTTCATATAGGATTGCAAACCGAGGCAGAAAGGAAATTGCCTCAAGGCGATAAAGGATACCCCTAAAAGCCATCTGTGGTAAGTAATCCCCCAAAAATTATTAAAAAGCGCCAAAAGCGCAAAAGGAGAGAATCTATGTCAGTAGGTCAATTCGTTTTTATGTTACACTCCCATCTCCCCTATTACAGAATGGCAGGAATGTGGCCGTTCGGGGAAGAAAATCTTTATGAATGTATGGCGGAAACGTATATCCCTTTATTAAATGCTATTTCAGAACTATACGATGACGAAGGTATAAAAGCAAAATTAACGGTAGGTATAACCCCTATCTTGGCAGAACAACTTAATGACGGACACTTAAAAGAAGGTTTCATAGAATATCTGGATGCTAGAATTAAAGCTGTTGCGGGAGATTTGGAAAGATACCCTGACCCGAACGTTGCTCATTCTCAGCATTTGAAATATCTTGCAAAATATTACTTTGACTGGTTCAACCACATCAAAGATTCTTTTATAAACAAATACAACAAAGATTTAATCGGTGCATTCAGAAAATATCAGGATTTAGGATGTATCGAAATTACTACATCTGCTGCAACTCACGGATTTTCTCCGCTGTTAGCGACAGACTCTAACTTGAACGCGCAATTCAAAATCGGTTCGGACACGACCAAAAAACTTTTCGGCAAAAAAGCTAAAGGTGCTTGGCTGCCTGAATGTGCATACAGACAAGGTTATGAATACGAAGGCAAAGAGTGCGAAGAGAAAAAATGGAGACCTGCTATTGAGGTAATTCTCCAAAACAACGAAATCGAATACTTCTTCACAGAATCACACGTTATCGAAGGCGGAAACTCCATCGGAAACAGACGTGTAATTGGTGTATACGGTAATATTGAGTATATTCCATTGCCTGAAAGAGAATTGACAGGTTATGATACATACTCTGCATACTGGCTGCCTGACGCTCAAGTAGCTGTTATGGGAAGAAACGACAGAGCAGGATTCCAGGTATGGTCTGCTGCTGACGGTTATCCTGGTGATGGCTGCTACAGAGAATTTCACAAAAAAGACGACAAATCAGGCGGACACTATTGGAGAATCACTTCTTCAACAACTGACTTAGGTGATAAGATGCTTTATGACCCTGTATTGGCTATGTCACAGGTTAATTTGAACTCTGATCACTACACAACATTGATTTATCATATTTTGAATGATTATAAACTAGCTACAAACAAAGAAGGCCTCGTAATGGTATCATTCGATACCGAGCTGTTCGGACACTGGTGGTTTGAAGGCGTTGAGTTTATCAAACAAGTTATCAGAAAGTTCCAACAGTACCTGCCGCAGGTTGAAAGAATGACAGCTGCTGAATATCTTGAGCAGCACCCGCCAAAAGAAGCTATTCAGATTCCTGAAAGCTCTTGGGGACAGGGCGGTCACTTCTATGTATGGCAGAACCACCTTACTGAGTGGATGTGGCCTATAATTCACGGCTGTGAAAAAAGAATGAGTGAAGTGGCATCGAGATATCCGACTGTGCCTGATAACAAGCTCCTTCATAGAGCTTTGAATCAGCTTGCGAGAGAAAACCTTCTCTTACAAAGTTCGGATTGGCCTTTCCTTATCACTACATGGCAGGCTAAAGACTATGCAACAGACAGATTCAGAGAACACGTTGAGAGATTTGAGGCTATTGCCGATATGATTGATTCCGGCAATATTGACGACTATGCTCTACAGCAAATAGAAGCGGTTGATAACTGTTTTGATGTTATTGATTACAGAGCATATATGCCTATCGAAGAGGGTAAGATTCCTCAGCAGATAGAAAAACTGAAACCATTATACCAATAATGAGTTCTTAGAAATGACCAGCGGAACAAGGATAGTTCCGCTTTTATTTTGCTCTGATTTTGTAATTAAGCGAGTATAAACAGTATCTGCATCTCGATAGACTTTAATCTCTGTGTTTAGCGGGGGAGACAGTTTATTTCAGGCAACCCAATACACATAGCCCCAACTAATCCAAACTCAACAATCCTACACCCGAAGGCAATAGGCTACCCCAAAACAAAAACAACAATATATCGCATAAACACAACACTAAAATAACTATATGTTATTGGGTTACCTGAAATAAGCCTAGGAGGAGCGGTCTTTAATCTTTATTAGAGAGATGCAGTTACTGTTTACTTTAGCAGGCTAGATTGTAGGTTCAATACTATTCAATATAAAGCTTCTTGTCACTAATAATTTTATCAATATTTAAAAGGTTGAAAACTCTATTGTCTTCATATATTTCAGCTTTTACATACAGGCTGTCCAGCTTGATATCGTTTTTATTGTAAACCTGGTCTTTTGCGATGTTCATAATATCCATAACATTATCCACGAGGAATCCAAGTTTAAGCTCTGCTGACTCAAAAATTATTACTTTTTCTTCTTCAATATCATTGATTTCATTGAAATCGATATATTCTTTTAGGCTGATAACCGTGTAAAAATCCCCTTTAAGGTTTATTATCCCTTTAACAAACTTTGGAGTGTATGGGATTTTGGTTATCGGATAGTTTCTGATGTTCACAAGTTCTTTTACATAGTCAGATGAAATGCAATAAGTGTGCCCGTTGACATCAAATGTGATGTATTGGTCTTTCCCAAAAAAATCTATTTGCAGGTTCATACTCGTTTTGACCGCAATTTCTCTGCTTCTTTTTTGCATGAGCGCTTTAGAGTTTTCATCTGTCGGGAACAAGTCTGCATAATGAACAGCATTTTCTGTGTCTTTAGAGTTCTTTAAAAGAGTTTCTAAGGCCGCTATATTAAAGATATTTATAATCTGGTCATTGTTGTTGTAAAAGGATTTTATGAAGCTGTGAGAGACGTCAAATGATGTTGACTGAAAAGTACTGGGCTCTGAATAAAAGAAATCCGAAACCTTGTCTGTTATTATTGCAAAAAGTGACTCTTCAGCTCTTATTATAATTAGCTGGTTTGTTGCGCTGTATGATTTTTGGGGCAGATTGAGTATTTTTCTTATATCTATGACGTTTATTAAGATACCATTGTAGTTTAGAATACCTATTACATTTTCAGGCAGTTTTTGAGGCATACTCAAAGATGGAAGCATCATTACTTCCATAATACGCTCTGAATCTATTGCATAAGTTTTTTCATCTAATTCGAAGCACAAATACAGATTGTTTTCCGGTTTGTGTTCTGATAAAAGCGACTGTATCATAATTAATTAGTATATCATATATGACTTGTGAGTCCTATACAACAAACATGTGACAGTCTACAAAAGTTTAGCTGAACAGATTTTTAAACCAGTTGCCGACTTTTTTATACCAAGGCGTCCCTGCTGCAGGAGCGGCAGGAGCAGGAGTTGTAGGAGGCTTAGCAGGTTTTTTAAGTTTACCTATAAGCTTTCCGCCTTTCCATATTCCTAAAGTAGCAAGCCCGCCTACGAGCACAGCTGCAGCTATTTTCTTCCACATAGGATTTTTATCTTTTTGCGGCATTGGATATACAGGAGAGTTATCGAATCTATCTTGCATTGGCTGATATCTATTAGGTAAATTAGGCATTCCATCAGGCATCATTTGACCCGGTAATGAGGGGATGCCGCCTCTTCGAGCTATATAATTTTGTAAATAAGGCGACGGTGTACCAGTTACATAATTCATCAAATCTTCACCAATAATACCATTGGTTGTTAATTGATCAAATGAATTTGGATAAATAGGATACATGCGAAACACCTACACTAATAACTTCACATGTTAATAAAGTAAAATAAGCTACAAAAATTGCTTTTTTATAAAAACAATTGTAACGAATGTAAAGTTAGTTGTTGACCGGCTTCGCCGGAGACCCCGGATCTAGCCCGGGGCGACAAAAATTAGATTTCGACTTTGTCTCAATCAATTTTTAGTCGATTCTTGTATTCTTTCTCTGTTAACAACACGCAAAGTCACTTCAGGCACGTCCATCGGCTCTATAAAGAGTTCCACATAACACATTCTGTTCTTCTGTTCGCAGCCAATCTGGCTGAGCGCATGGTCGAGTTCATCGTTCGTGCTTGCCTGAGCAACCCAAACATCACCCTCGAAAACCTCGGGCAGCATTGAATAATTCCAGGAGATAACATCGTTGTATGGATCCCAAGGGTCTTTTGAGAGCACTCTTTCGATGGTATAGCCGTTATTATTTATCACAAGGACAACCGGGTTCACTTTATGCTTCATCATATTGCTGATTTCACAAGCAGTGAGCTGGTGAGAACCTTCACCAGTAATAAGTACAACTCGTCGGGTTTTGTCAGCCATTGCCGCACCAAATGCAGCAGGCGTTGCCCAGCCTATTGAGCCCCAGAGCATTTGATTCTCCAGAGAAACATTAGACTCAAGTTTCAGCAATCCCATTGCGTAGTGAATGATGCCTGTTTCAGCGATGACAATGTCATTTGGCTGAACGAATTCCTGTAACCTCGGGAAAATATACTTAGTGGACAGGAGTTTGTTTGAGCTTTCATCCATCTCGGCATAACCCAAAGAAATATCAGGTATATTCGGGTATATTTTCTTGACATTATTGGCTAATTTTTCCAGCATATCCTTCATTAAGACATTCTTATATACCTGATTTTCTATAATTGTTTGAGTACCTTGGATATTTATAAAGTCATTCGGCTTAAACGGTGTGCTGAAGTGCATTGTGTTAAGGTCGCTAAAGATTGCACCAACAGATACAACACAATCCGACTGCTTAAGCACATTATGTGTTTCTATATTGGCATATTCACCGATATATGTGCCTAAAAACTTGTCATATTCTTCATCTACCAGGTCTTTACCCATCAAATGAGTAGTCACTGGATAAGATGAGTTGAGCATAAACTTTATAAATTCGGTCTTTGCCTTATATCTTTCAACAAGAACATCGCCCAATAGCACAGGGCTTTTAGCAGAATTCAAAAGTCTCAATGCGTGTTCTGCTGCAGCATTTAAGTTGTTTATATCGCTTTGAGGATAAACAATATCGGGCATATCATCTATAATGACATCACATACATCTGCGGGAATCGCCAAATATACAGGCTTTTGTTCTCTTAAAAAAACCGATATGAGCCTGTCGATTTCTGATTTGGCATTATCACAGGTCAAAAATGCAGTAGATGCTGTGACATTCGAGTAGACACGTTCGTATGCGCCGTAGTCAGCCTCTTGAAATCCGTGATGCACAAGGACATTGTTTTCTATAAACTGTGTCTTAGGAGTGCCTGCAATGTGGAATACCGCAACATTTTCGGCGTAACTTCCGGCTATAGCGTTTACAGCACTGAGTTCACCGACTCCGAAGGTTGTTACAAGCGCTCCATATCCTTTGATTCTTGCGTATCCGTCGGCTGCATATCCGGCGTTCAGCTCGTTTGTGCACCCAACCCAGTTTGTATCAGGGTTTTCGATAATCGCGTCCAGTACATTAAAATTGAAATCACCGGGAAGCCCGAAGAAGTCTTCTATGCCGAGTTTGTTTAGTTCTCGCACCAAATATTGTGCAGCAGTAATGCTCATTGTTTCTCCCTCTGTAGTTCCTTTCTGCTTTGGTGGGTTTGCCAGCCCACCAAACAAGCCTATTTTATATTGAAAAACTTGTGGACCTGACCGATGAGTCGTGTGTCTTTGTGTTTTTCCGTGAATTTATTAAATGTTTCCATTATTTTTTCGTTAGAAACAGCCGGCGTGTCGCCGTTCATTTTCGGCTGTAATATCAACGGCAGATTATATCGTTTGCCTATTTCACAGCACTCATTGATTTCAAAATCTCTTATATTCTCATCAAAAACTATCTTGCCAAATATTTCTTTATTCTTTTTCAAGGCAGTTTCGATAAATTTTGTATGCTGGCTGAAAATGTCTCCTATTTTTGCAGCTGAATCGATTTTTATATCCATAGAAATGATATCGATATCATCAAGTATGTGAAGGAGTTGTTTATGAAGTGTACCATTGGTTTCCAGAAATATCTTAAGGTTATATTGCATCTGTTTTGACCTGATTTTACCGAAAAATTCCTTTAAAAATTCATAATGCATCAATGGCTCGCCGCCTGTCAGGCTGATGCTGTGTATAGCTGATAAATCGTAGCTTTCGATTTTTTTGACAAGCCCATCAACGGTTATCTCTTTGCCTTCGTTGAAATCCGTATCACAGAAGTCACAGAACATATTGCATCCGCAAAAACGGATGAAAAGCTGTCTATAACCTATATATGCGCCCTCTCCCTGTATTGAATTGAATATCTCATTTATTTTTGCGTTATGCATCGCCTAAGTTCTCCCTTATTGTCTGGTGTGAAAGGTTTTTTAACTTTTCATACAACACCTTCTCATCTTCCGACAAATCCTTCGGCATTTCAATCTTTATTGTAACTATCTGGTCACCGTTCTTTCCGGTAGTGCCATCCTTGAACCCCTCACCTGACAGCCTGAATTTTTGCCCCGATGTTGTTCCTGCAGGCACTTTCATATAAACCGAACCTGTCGGTGTCGGCACTTTTATATCCGCCCCAAGTGCGGCCTCGTATGGTGTCACAGGAATTTCACAGTAAGCATTAGTTCCTTCACATTTAAAGAAAGCACTTTCTTCAATATCTATATGCAGATATAAATCCCCGTCCCTGCCTTCACAGCAGCCTTTGTTGCCTTCGTTTGCGATTCTTATTTTTGCCCCTTTTTTAACGTGGGGCGGGATCTTTACACTGAGTTTTTTGTGTATGGAAATCTCCCCTGTTCCTTTGCACATAGGGCATTTTGTATCGTTGATGAATCTTCTGCCTTCACATTTTGGGCACTGTTCTGTGTGCAGAACGTTAACCGTTCTGTGCGTACCGCTCAAGACTTCTGCTACTTTGATTGTTACATTGAGATTGATATCTCTGCCGTCTTTAGCTTTGGATTGGACTCCTTTGCCCCCTTTTTCTCTTTTCTCTTTTTTTGTTTCTTTTTCAGGTTTTTTCTTTTCTTCCTTTCCCCCTTTTTCCCTTTGCACTTTCTTGTCGTTTACTGCATCTTCGCTGGAAAATAGCCCGTCAAGAATAGTATTAAACAGACTGGAAAAAGAATCTTTATATTGTTGTGCAGTTTTTTCGTAAGCTTTGGTTCCATATTTTTTTGTGAACTCAGACGCCTTGGCATACGATTTTTGGGCATCAGGACGAGCGGACTGTGTGTCAGTATATCTCCTGCTCGAAAATCCCTTCAGGCTGTCGTAGTGCCTTCTCTTGTCTGAGTCGATTAAAAGTTCGTATGCCTCTGTTATTTCTTTAAATCTGGCGATGCTTTCAGGAGTATTATGGTTTACGTCAGGATGGCAGGTACGTGCCAGTTTTCTGTATGCACCCTTAATCCTCACCACGTCAGCTTCGTATGTGATACCGAGAATTTCATATAAATCTTTGTGCAGATATTGTCTCAAGGTCATTCTGTTTCCTTCTAACGCTAATTTAATGTAATTTTTTTATTTATCAACATACGTGACTTGTCATGCTGAATTTATTTGCGGCGCCAACCCGGTTGCAGCATCTTTATGTTTGTGAAGTACGTAATCCAAAGTGAAAAGCAGGCTGCATAGTTGGTGCAGATCCTGAAACAAGTTCAGGATGACGCAGAGTTAGATAGAATTATATCACCGTGCTCTACAAACTTAATTTTCTCCCTGTTGGTCAGCCCTTTCAATTGGATACATGAATTAATACGTTTACAAAAGTAAACATTTGTTTTTGATTCATGGCAATTGCCTTCTTTATCGGCAGAGCTAGGGCGATGCCTGATAAATGGCGTCACGAAAATACATCAATTCTTGAATTATTTGTTAATTTTGTAAATAGTGACTCTGTGCGAAACGCAATTTTGCCTTCTTTATCGGCAGAGCTGAGGCGATGCCTGATAAATGGCGTCACGAAACTACATTATTTTTTGAATAATTGTTAAATTTGTAAACAGTGACTCTATGGATTTAAGCAATTTCTGATGACCAAAAGTTTTTATATACATAAGAGTATAAATTTTGGAGAGAGATATGAGTAATAATTACTCATTTAGTGCCGACAGGCAGAAGCAGATTGATGCTTATGTAAAAGAAGTAGCCGCTAAAAAGCTTAGCTATATGTATTCTTTGAATCCTGATGATGCGAAGAAATATTCTGCATCTATTTTCCTTGACGAGGATGTTATGAAAAACTCTGATCAAATGGAATATTCATATGAGATATATGCTCAGGAAATTTTGAACAGTTATAACCGAGACGGAGACTCAAAAGTCACAGTAAAAGAAATGGGAACAGCTGAAGCAGAACATCTAATAACTAATGGCGCACAAGAAGATATTGCAAAGAGAAGCGGAAATCTTTTTGCTCAAAATATGGATATTAACGGCGATGGCATAATTGACATCGAAGAATTTAAATTCTTTCAAAAAACCGCTGATGGTATGGGCGGTGAATTAGATGGTAAAATGGACGGCAAAATTTTAGCCGGCTCCGAAGCGGTTCTATTTGAATCAATTCAAGGTCTTATTGTCGATGATAAAGATCTACAAAAAGTTACAGAAAAATATCTTGCCGGTGACAATCTTACTAAAGATGAACAAGATATACTGAATAAAGGCTCAGTTACTATAAGAACTGCTATGAGTAAGAGTGCTCAAAAAGATTTTAAATTAAAAGTTGATGCTCCGATAGAAAATCCAAGACCGGTTTATCTTGGTGATATTGCCAAGCCTCAAACGACAGACATACTGGAGCAGACACAACAAGCTCAAGACAGCGTGGCTGCTATGTGCCAAGAAATGTTCGGATTCAACCCTAATGTGCCAATGACTACGGCAGCAAATACGGCTGTAAGCACGCAAAGCACCGAAAGCAAAGATGCATCAAAAACAACAAAAAAAGAACTTAAAAACGGACAGGTAGTGAATTATCTCAATTCACCTTCCTCTTCATACAATATGAATATGATGAATTCTTATGGAATGAACCCTTACGCTATGATGGGATCATATGGAATGGGGGGAATGGGCGGAATGGATTCGTTCGGTATGATGGGCATGGGAATGGGTATGGGAATGCCGATGATGTATTCACCACAGGCCGCAAAAGCTAACAGCTGGGGAATGATTTTTGGCGGTGCTATGGGTATATTCGGCGGACTCAGCTTAATTGCAATGGGCAGTAATTTCTCATTGGGCAGACGCTATAGTTAGGGATATTAACCCGAGTGCTTATTAACCGCTTTTTCAAGGATTTTCAGCATTGCATCTTGATATTGTTCACAGTTTTTCTGTGATTTTGCTTCGAATCTGAGTGTGAATACCGGTTCTGTATTGCTCTGTCTAATCATCGCGAACCCGTCATCAAAGATTATTCTCATACCATCGATTGTGATAATGTCTTTTATCGGGGTCTGGAACATATCGGGCTTGTTGTTTACATTTTGTTTAAGCTCTTTAAGTACCGCTGCTTTGCATTCGTTTGCGCATTTGAATCGGACTTCTTTAGAAGTATAGACATCTTTGAACGGCTCAAGAAGTTCTTCGATTCTGAAATTAGGGTTGTTTAGCTTATGTTTTGCTACGATTTCAATAATTCTGCATCCTGCATAGATTGCGTCATCAAAGCCGTAATATCTGTCTTTAAAGAAGATGTGCCCGCTCATTTCTCCCGCGAGGATTGCATTTTCTTCTTTCATTTTTGATTTTATATAGCCGTGGCCGGTTTTGTACATAATAGCATTTCCGCCGCGTTCGTTGATTGTGTCATAGAGCACCTGTGAGCATTTTACTTCGGAAACGATTGTCGGCTTTTCACCTCGTTTTGCGAGCTGTTCGATTACGTCTAAAGCATAAATCAATAAAAGTTTATCACCTGAAAGGCTTTCACCTTGCGAATCCACAACACCGATTCTGTCAGAATCACCGTCGAAAGCGATGCCTAAATCGGCTCTTTCTTCAACAACAACTTTTTTCAACTCAGCAAGAGTCTTGTCGTCACTCGGGTTCGGGTGGTGATTAGGGAAGTTGCCATCGGGCTCAGAAAACAATTCTACAACTTCACAGCCTAAATCTCTGTATAGTTTAGGTCCTACGATTCCACCTGTAGCGTTTCCGCTGTCAACAACTACTTTTATACCTTTGCCGATTGAAGCGAATTTGTTAACAATGCTTTCACAGTACTGTTCGGCGATGTTGTAGTTTTTTACAAAACCATGTCTTACAGATGCTTCTCTTGCTTCGGCTTCTGCGATAGTAAGGTCTTTTATAACTTTTATCTGTTCTTCCGATACAGACATTTTGTTCAATGTCATTTTTAAGCCGTTGTATTCGCTCGGGTTGTGGCTTGCGGTTACTATCAATGCGCCGCTGATTTTGGCTTTCCCTATGACGTCTTCAGGAATTTGGGCATATTCTGAATAGTACCCCAACGGAGTCGGGATAATGCCGATATTCAAGACACTTCCGCCTGTTGAAGTTATGCCTTTAATTAAGGATTTTGTTAAAGGTTCTGAGTGAAGTCTGACATCACAGCCGACGCTTACCCAGATGTCTTTTGCATCGACATTGGAATTCTGTTCAATGAATTTGATGAAAGCTTTTCCGACATAATAAAAGAGTTCTTCGGTTACATCTTCGCCGTAGATGCCTCTTATGTCGTTTTTTCCGAAAGCTGTCATATTCATTGTCATTGTCATATTTTGTTCAACTCCTGCCATATTTTATTATAATTTGGTATTATTATTTCATAAAAGGCAGCAAAGGTAAAAATTTTAATGAAGTTTGTGAAAAGATTTAAAGCATTGTTTTCTGGATTGCCGCGCTCCCCTGAAACAAGTTCAGGCTCGCTCGCAATGACGCCAATGAATAATGATAAAAATTTAGGCAAGATGCTTGTTTTACCTGCGCTTTTGGGTACACTGATTTTTATTGTTATACCTGTGTGCTTTTCATTCTATTTAAGTTTTTGCGAGTGGGATTTGTTGTCTGACATAAAATTTGCAGGTCTGAGAAACTATATAACTCTCCTGTCCAGCCCGCAATTCGGTTTGATTTTAAAAAATACTTTTATTTTTGCTGTTGCAACGACAACCATTGCCGTGATTATTCCATTAATCCTTGCCGCTGTTTTAAACAGCAAAATCAGAGGTGCGGAGTTCTTTAAGACCGCATATTTTCTGCCTTTTGTGACACCAATGATCGTTGTCGCTCTGGTGTGGGAATGGATTTTTGACCCTAATTATGGGCTTTTGAATCATATTTTGAAACTGAATATAAACTGGCTTTACGATACACAAACTGCAATGACAGCGATAATAATAGTTTCGGCGTGGAAGTTAATCGGCTACAATATGGTGATTCTACTTTCAGGATTTTCAACGATAAACGAAAACCTTTATGAATCGGCAAAAATCGACGGCGCAAATCCGATACAAACGTTTTTCAAGGTGACATTGCCGTTGTTGAGTCCTACGATATTTTTTGTGATTGTAATTACGACTATTTCATCGTTTCAGGTGTTTGATTTGATTTATTTGATGACGCAAGGCGGTCCGCTCGATAGCACGAATGTTTTGGTTTATTGGATTTATAAGAATGCGTTTGAGTTCTTTAACATAGGTGAAGCTTCAGCGGGGGCGTATATTTTGTTCCTTATAGTTTTTATTCTTACGATTATTCAATGGAATATTCGTAAGAAATGGGTGTTTTCGGAATAGGTTTTAATGATTGATGACATATTCTCGCCCCTTGGGGAGAGAGAAATTTTTCAATATGAGGCGTAGCAGAATATTAGAAAAATGTGTGAGGGGTAAAAGAGAATCTTAAAGTTTTGACCCCTCACCCGTTTTTTGGCTTTCGCAAAAAACTACCCTCTCCCCAAGGGGCGAGGGTATGATTTTGAAATTATAATTTATGCTTTCTTTTCGTTGATGAATTTCGTCATTACAGCTGCACAGAAAAGAACTACTGCACCTACAATGAACGCGTATTCCCAATGGTAGTTCAAACCTTCTGTGGTTTGTATTACACATTTTGAAATGAACCAAGCCAAGAGCGTGCACACAAGAACCTGCGGGCCTGCGATGAAGATATTAAATATACCCATAACAGCGCCTTCAGAACCTTTTTGGATGTATTTTGAAAGCATTGCAAAAGGCAGAGAAAGAATACTTGCCCAGCCGATACCTGCTACAGCCATAAGAATCATAATGATTCTCGGGTTGCCTGTGAACGCCATCAACAAGAATGCAACTGCCATAGAGGCGATACAAACCATGTGGATATTTTTGTTTCCGAATTTTGTGGAAAGAACTCCTATCGGAATCGAAACGATAAAGCATATCAGGTTAAATATCGCAAAGCATATCGAAGAGAAGTTTGTGGCTTCTGAAGTTGCAAGAGCGAACTGCGCTTTTATTATGTCAGTTGCATTGGTCAAATCAGGAACGCCAAAAACCGTGTGAATAGCAAACTGTGTGAAGAATATAAACATACTCATTACGCCAATCCACGTAAAAAACTGCACTGCGCATATTTTAAATACTTCGGGTGAAGAGTTGAAAAATGTTTTGAAATCGTCAATGAAAGAGGTTTTACATACTTCTTTCTTGGTGTTTTCATCAGTCTCACCATCGTCGGTATTGCAGCTTTTCTTTTCAGAAAAAGTTATACAAGTCCAAATCATAGCCAAAGAGAACGCCAATGCTGCCATAATAAACTGTGCTTCAATAGACATTTGATAATCAAACGCCCATTTCAAGAAAGGTGCCGTTCCTGCCGCAATAACCGAGCCCAAGCCGATTGCAAAACTCAAGAAAGAGTTAGCAATTGAATGCTGTTCAGGGACAATGTTATCAGGAATCAAAGCCCTGTACGGACCTTGGGCTGCGTTAACGCAAGCGTCGATAATCCATATCATCACCGCAGCTACCACCAAACCTGCAAGGGCCGGTAACGGGAGATGGAATTTGTCGCCTATGAATTGTGCGATGTTTGCTGAATTAGGGAATGCCCAAAGCGCGATACTCGCCATAATTGCGCCTAATAAAAGGAAAGGACGTCTTCTGCCGAATGGCGTGTGGGTATTATCACTCAACGCGCCGATAATCGGCTGGACAACCATCCCTGTTACAGGGCCGGCAAGCCAGATAAGACCGAATATAAATGGAGATGCGCCAAGGCTTTCTGTTACCGGACCGGACAAGATAATTCTCATCTGCCAGGCAAACTGTAATCCGAAAAATCCGAGACAAAAATTCAATAACTGAATCGTACTAAGTTTACGAAGACCTGTGTTTTCTCCACTCATATTATTAACTCCTTTTGGGTAACTCCTCTTGGGCGCTCCCTATAATAATCTGTAACACCTACCGATTATAAAATAAAATTTGTGAACATACAAATTTTACATTGCCATCACAAGCTAAAACATTATTTTTCTTTTGCTGCTTCAGGATTAATAACTTCTTTTATCTTGTTTTGAGCTTTTTTAAGAGTCTCAAATTCAAGCATAAACGCATTTTGTTTTTTAGAATAAGCTTTATAGATGTTATCCACTTGGGCACCAAGAACGCTCAGTATCCCGCCTGAAACCAAACCGAACACAATGTTCTTCGGCCCGGTGTACATTCTGGCAGTACCATAGAGTGATGTAGCAACACCGCCAACGATAGGAATGCCTTTTGTCAGTGTGTTTGTAATTCTTTGATCTCTGTCTTTTGCCTTCAACACAAGTCCTGTACCTAATGCAACTGGGAATAGAATACCAAATACGTCAGTCATTGCCGCACCCATCTGCAGTTCAGCGAATTTTTCATAAGAGGTAGCTTCGCTAGAAACAGCTGTGTTGAGATTTTTATTGAACTCGTTAGCATATTTTTTAAGCATTTTATATTCCGGTGAATCAGACCCAAGCCCTGTTCGTTTTTTAAAATTAGTCAGTGCATTTTGCACCACACCTTTTTGGGTAAGCTCAGGGTCAAGTATCGTATTAAAGTTTGCTATCTGTTCTTTCAGACGAACCTTGTCATTGGATTTTATATATGGTTCAAGCTCTTTTAGGGTCTGTTTCAATTTCTCAGCCGCCTTTAGCACTTTATCTCCTTTGAGAGATTTGTATAGCTCAAGCTGTGAGTCTAAACTTCTCATAAGCTTCATTGCATTTTTGTCAGAAATATTTATATGAGGCTTGAACTCACTGGTGATTCTTTTTAACACCTTGTAGTTGTCTTTGATACTGTTAGAGAGCAGTGTTTTTGAAACTCTTAAAGGATTTATTTCCGCATTTCTTGCAGGTGCAGATTTATCCATGGTGATGTAGGTTTTAAGCTGACCTCTATTCGCCTTGTTAAAGATACTGTTTTTGCCAAATATGTGGATATTATTTGCCCAGACGTCATTATAAAGATTCTCAAATCCATCCCACATCTTGTCAGCACGATCATAATGCTTTTTAGTCGAAAAACTTTTGTTGAAATCTGTCATAATTGCTTCACTCTCAGCACTCAATCCGTGTTTTTCAAGGTAGGCACAGAGTTTCGCAGCAGAGTTGTCTGCCTTTCGGTAGGCTTTGTTTTTAGTTTGCAGAACAACTTTTTTAAAACCCTTGTTGATAAAGTTCAAAACAGGCATCATATTCAATTTTTTAAACACCTGCACAGTAAAACCATCCTTGAAGGTGTTTACATTTGAACTTGCTTCCAAAAATGCGGTGATTTTTTGCATACCCTGAGTGAATCCCAGCTTTATTTTTTGTGCAAAGCTCAGGTTTTTGTAATCGGATTTTAAATCAAATGTTTTGTCTTTGAGTTTTGAAGAATAACGTTTCAGCTTGCGGTTTATGCCTCCCGCTGTTCCTTTTGTGATCGTCGCTGCCGCTATAATTGCAAGAAGTATTCCGCCTCCTATCGAAATTCGTGCAAAGTAATTTTTCCTGCCTTTTTGTGAAAGATCCATCTCCTCAAGTTTAACGGTAGCAATTTCAGATGTTCGGTATTGCGGCTGATTATCTTTGTTTTCAACAGCACTAATTGGCTGATTTTTCTGCATCAACCCTAGCATATCATTATACGCACTGTTATTTACACCTGAAATATTTGTCGACATTTTTCTACCTACTTACTTAATATAAAACAAAAAGCAGGCAAAAATTGCTATTTAAAAGACACCCAAACACCAAAATTTTACTTAATTTTATAAACTAAATTGTCACCCCGCTGCGCCTGACATTGCATAATGTTTAAAACTTGTCTGAGCGGGGTCTATTATTCAAAATAAAAAGGAGCGGTCTTTAATCTCTGCTATAGAGATGCAGTTAAAATTTGCAAATACACTTCAAAATTTCACCAGACTAATTTTAATATATTAAAAATAATTTAGTGTCCGCAATATTTATCACTCAATTTTTTTTCAAGATAATCAAAAAAGTTACAAATTGTCATTTTAATCATCTTACGTCGCAATTCTTTGTTCTGACCGAGTTCATCGCTTTCTATCAATGAAATAAAGTCCTTCTTCAATGCTTCAAGTTCCATTCGAATTTCTCCCAAACGGTAATTACATATATGTAATATGCAAAATATTGTAATCAATATAATTACATATATGGAACAAAAGGACAAAAATTTAACAAAAGATTTAGGTAGATATTTAAAAAAGCTAAGAGAGAAGAAGGGCATATCTCTTAACCTCTTCGCTTACGAAAATGACCTGACTACAGCGACTGTCAGCCGTATCGAGAACGGGCTGGTGGACGCCAAAATCAGCACGCTCGTTAAATATGCAAAGGGCCTGGAAGTTCCGTTAGAAAACCTTTTCACGGATTTTGAAGCCGGAGATTCCAACCCGGAAAATCCATAACAGTTTTATTTTTTTAAAGCAATTACCAATGCTTCAGCCTTTTGAACCGCAATTTCAAAGGGCTTTTTCTTTTCCATTACCCAATCCTTTACGATTTCTCTTGCATAAGAACCCACACTAATACCGTGAAATTTCACACCGCACATCTTTGCCAGCTCTGCTGTTTTGCTGTTTGTTCCGCCCGAAATCAAAATGTAACCCCCAAAATCCTGCACAAGATGAGCCATAGCCACAGCCTGCAACGTAGATTCATACGTATCATCGCCGCCTGACATAGGAACACCGTCAGCTTGAATAATGAATTTTGTAGCAAAGGGCATTTGTATTGCTTTAACTTTATTTATTAATTTTTTAATTTTTTCGTTGCTAAAATATTTTCTGTCCAAACAAAGACTCAAAGGGCACTTTATATTTTTTACAACATACTCTATATCACCCATAATATCATCTATGGATGGCTTTTTTGTTGATATGTGGAGCTCAACACATTCAACATTATGTTTGTTTGCGAGCTCTACTGTTTTCTTAAGGTCAGAACCTTCGCCAGAGAGGCTTATCGCCTTGGAACCGCATTTTTTACACTTCTCGCAGCCGATACATTTTTCTTTTTCAACAAATGGGCAACCTTCTTTTATAACGATAGCTTTTTGCGGGCATTTTTTGATACATTTCATGCACTTTGTACATTTTTTTGTATCAATGAGAGCCTTTTGTACATGCTTGTCACCCTCAAGTCCTGCACTGATACAAATCATAAAATCATCAGGGTTCAGACCTGCTTCCCTCTTTGCTTCATTTAGGCCGGCTTTTACAGCATTGATTGCTTCCTCAGAAGGGTTCACATCGAACATATCCGCCTTGGCTAAGGCGTAAATTTTCGAAAGCTCTTTTATTTCTTCATAAGACTGATTGCCCAAACCTAGCACCAGCTTGAAAATTTTTCTGTTGTCTAAAATCTTAAAAAGGTCTTGCATGGTGATTATTATAGCACTAAAAACTGTCATACCGCAGTGCTAAACATCGCATATAGCAACAATTTAATGCTGTGCGGTATCTTATAATTTATTTTGTCAGGCAATTGCCTGACCTACTTGCTAACCTATAAATTTCCTTCCCCAAAACACCAATCTCTCTCCATGTCATGCCGCACTTGATGCGGCATCTGTCAAACTATAACCGTAAGCTTTAATTTAAACTACTTTTTTATTTCAGCAATAGTAATCTCATAACCCAATTCTGACAATATCAAAATTAATTCATTTGCTCTAATGGAATTATCTTTTAATTTTCTCGACAAATTTTGTATTGAATATGGTTTATTCAACTTTTTAGAGAGGCAGGCAGCCAAATATGACAATGTCACACCCTTGCCTGCTGCCAGTTTTTTAATTTCATTTCTCATGTTCATATTAGAAAAGCATATATTATTGATTAAATTTTAAATAATATTTGACAAATTTAAATTATATTGTTAAATATTTACTAATAATGTTTAAAATAGTTAAGGAATTTTTATGAACAAGGAGCAAATAGAAATCTTTGAAATAGAGGAGCAAATGAATGATATGAGCGGCAAGCTTGATATTTTGGCAAGCATTGCTGACGTTCTTCTTGAATCTATATGCTTCAGAAACAACTTAAAACCTAAAGATACGGAAAATCTCGTGATTGTGCTTCAAGATAAAATTGTCGACACAAAAAAACATTTTTCAAATATCGTAGACTTCTTAAACATTTAAATTTGTGAAATACTCAATCGACCGATTCGCCAAAAGCTCATTCTTGAGCTTCTTATTCTTCCTGGTTTTTCTGTCCATATCCATCTCTGCAATTATGCCCCAATTCGAATTCACAGGCTGAAAACTCTTGTGCTCTTCAAAAGAAATATATTTCATCAAAGCGCCGAGCATTGTTGTGTCTGGCAATTCAAGCATAGACTCGCCTTTAAGATGTCTCGAAAGGTTCATCCCCGCATACATGCCTGAAGCTATGGACTCTGTATAACCTTCTGTGCCTGTAATTTGACCTGCAAAAAACAACTCCGGACGCTTCTTGCATTGCAAAAATTTGTTCAAAAGCTTTGGGCTGTTAATAAAAGTGTTCCTGTGCATAACACCGTATCGAAGTATATTTGCGTTTTCAAGTCCGGGAATAGCTTGAATAAGCTCTTTTTGTGCACCCCATTTCAAATTCGTCTGAAAACCGACGAGATTGTACATTGAAGCCGACAAATTATCTTGTCTTAATTGAACCACTGCATAGTTTTCAATTCCCGTTCTTTTATCTATAAGCCCAACGGGTTTCATCGGACCGTATCTGAGTGTGTCTACACCACGTGAAGCAAGGACTTCAACCGGAAGACAGGATTCAAAGAACTTTGCATCCCGCTCAAACTCTTTTAATTCAATCTTCGGAGCATTTATCAAAATTTCATAAAACTTCCCGTACTGCTCTTTGTTCATCGGACAGTTGATATAAGACGCCTCGCCCTTGTCATATCTGCCTGCATAAAAAGCAATATCAAAGTTTATGGAGTCTTTCTCGACAATAGGTGCAATCGCATCAAAGAAATACAAATGCTCCTCACCTGCAAATTCTCTTATGTTTTGCGCTAATTCAGGCGAGGTCAAAGGACCTGACGCAACTATCACCGCGCCTTCTTCAGGGATTGTTATTATCTCTTTTCGAATAACATTTATCTTGTCATTTTCTTCAAGCATCTTTGTGACCTTTGAAGAAAAAACTTCTCTGTCTATCGCCAGAGCCGCCCCTGCCGGGACTTGTGACTCAAATGCAGCTTCAATCAAAAACGAACCCAAGATAGACATCTCTTTTTTCAAAAGCCCGCTGGCATTTGTAACATCGAAAGAACCCAGACTGTTACTGCAAACAAATTCAGCAAGGTTTTCTCCTGTATGAACACCTGTCATTTTTTCAGGACGCATCTCATACAAATCGACTTCAATTCCGTTTTTTGCCAACTGTAAAGCCGCCTCACAGCCAGCCAGTCCTCCGCCGATAACAGTTACTTTCATTACCTCACCATATCGTCAAAGGAATGTAAGTCGCTGTAGTTGAACATATTAACAAACTTGTATAAAAGCTCAGGCGAAAATTTATGTGAACCGTATTCAAGCATGATTTTCAAAGCATCTTTTGTATTTTTGACCTTATGCTTTGTTTTGCCTGATGTTAATTCATCAAAGAAACTGCATAAACTCACAATCATACTGGTTTCACTAATTTGTTCACCTGAAATACCGTAAGGGTAGCCGGAGCCGTCATTATTCTCATGATGTTCAAGAGCCGCAAGGCACACTTCCTCAGGCATTTTTAATTCATCTTTTAAAATTTTAAATCCTATCAATGTATGTTTTTCAAGAATTTTACTGTCTTTGTTTGACAGTTTGGCTTTATTTAAAAGCTCTTCAGGAAACTTTGTCATACCGATATCGTGCAAGAGTGCACTTTGAGTCAAAAGTTCAAGCATATCCGAGTCAAATTCAAGCTTAAACCCGAATGCAGCAGCAAAGATTGCAGTATTGAGCGAATGGCAGTTGTGATAGTCACCTAAAAGTTTCAATTGAGAAGAATATTTTACTTCATCAATAATTGCTCCGACTTCGGTCAAAATTTTAGCTTTTACATTATTTACTTTTTCAATAGCATCTTTGTTATCACGTGATTTCAATGAATTTATCGAATATGCATAAGTCGATTTCATACCGACTTGAAACTCAGGATCAATTTTCGACTGCATATTGATGATGTCATCGTGAAATACAAAATCCGAAGGTTTTTCCTGTGTTGGAGGAGCTTCTTCTAGTCCTGCTCCCTCTTGGGAAGGTTTTATCGGGTCATCCGATGTTTTTTTAGCTGAAGGAAACTTTTTATATAAAGTTTCATATTGACTCACTCTTAAGAGTTTTCCGGACGTGAGGATTTCACCTGCACTTATTAATTTTATCCCTTTATCGTTGTATAAATCGAAAGGCAGCATTTTATACTGTATTAAGTCTTCGACGAGAATTTTTTCCATAGATCCACCTAGTAAACTGTCTATTTATGATTATAGAGAATTTATAAACTGTTGGATACTATATAGATGGAGGATATTTTTATTATTATTCATACCTGTCTACCTGATATGCCTATCTTTGTAGGATTTTTTTAATAATGTAAATATTTTTATCATTTTTGAAACAAAATCAATTTGATATCGTCCTAAAGTGTAAGAAAAGCTTTTGAAAAATTGCACGAACGGGTTTGAACAGTTTTTGAGCTTTATGATATTATGGTGGAAGATTAAAAAAGAGGTAGAAATTTTGAAAAGAACATTCACAAAGTTCAGTTTCTTCATTGCTCTGGCAGTAAGTATCCTGACAATAGGTTTTGTCACTAACTCGGTATCTGCGTATACACCGACCCAGCTTTATGACCAGGTCTGGAGATTGGTTAACTCAAAATATGTAGACCAAACAAACAACGAACAGGACTGGAGACGTTGGAACCGCAAGTATGAAAACGTTATCAAAACAGACGAAGATGCTTATGTAGCTATTCAAACTATGCTGGCGAGCTTAAACGACCCATACACAAAGTTCCTGGACCCTAAAGAGTTTGAAGAAGAAACAAGTTCTATCAAAGGTTCTTTAAAAGGTATCGGTGTACAAATCGGCGTCAGGGACGGCAAACTCTTGATTATCGCTCCGATTGAAGACACACCGGGCGAAAAAGCAGGTCTTCTCGCTGAAGACGAAATCCTTGAAATTGACGGCAAATCCACAAAAGGCATTACCGTGGACAAAGCCGCTGACCAAATCAGAGGCGCAGAAGGAACTTATGTAACCCTTCTGATTAAAAGAAAAGACAACGAGAATAAATTATACAAAATCCAGCGTGCAGAAATTGAAATCAAATCAGTTTCAACAAAACTGCCGACAGAGAAAGTTAAACTGGACGACAATATCGGATACATCCGCCTGAGCTCTTTCATAAGCAAAAACGCTGCTATAGAATTCCAAAAGGCGTTGGACGGATACCAAGGTAAAAAAGGTTATATCATTGACTTACGTTCTAATCCGGGCGGACTCTTGAGCAACGCCATAATAATCTCTGACATGTTCTTAAACGGCGGAGTTATTGTAAGCACAGTTGACAGAGACGGCTACAAAGAAACTCAAAGAGCGACCAAAAAGTCTGTGACTAACAAACCTATCGTTATCCTCATCAACAAAGGCAGTGCATCAGCCAGCGAGATTTTCTCAGGCGCAATGAAGGATAATAGAAGAGCGGTTCTTGTTGGTGAAAACACATTCGGCAAAGGACTCGTTCAAGAAGTTAATAAACTCCTCGGCGGAAGCGGTGCTAACATCACAATCCAAAAATATCTGACTCCAAACGGAACAGATATCAACAAAAAAGGTATCGCACCTGACATCATGGTTGAGCTGACTGAAAAAGATGCAAAGGATAAGAACGATACACAGCTCCAAAAAGCAAATGATGTATTACACGATATGATTTCAAAACAGATAATGGTTTTAAATCAGTAAATATAATAAAAATCTAATTGCAAAAAGCCCGTAGATTACGGGCTTTTTTATTGCACACTTGTCTTTTGTCACCCCGATGCGCCGAACAAGCGCAATGACGTGATATAGCTAATTATATACCAGTGTGTTCTATTGGCTAATCAATTAGTTTATTGCGAGAATCAAAGTATTGATAGTATAATTAGTTCTGTAAGGAGTTCGGATGGGCGAAAAAAACAGAGCGGATGTTATAGTTGTCGGTGCAGGTCCTGCGGGCGTCAGCGCGGCAATCACAATTGCAAAAAGCGGAAAAAGCGTTGTCCTCATTGACCGTGGAAACTATGCCGGTGCAAAAAACATGTACGGCGGAGTCCTATATCCTCATGCTGCTGAAGAAATTTTCCCTAACTACCGTGAAGCTCCTATCGAAAGGTTTGTTTCCGCTCATCGTTATGTCGTAATGTCAGATTATGACAGCACAACCATCTCATACAAAAACTTTCTGGATTCGGAGCACTTCTTTATTGCAATGAGAGCAAAGTGGGATAAATGGAGTGTTGAGCAGGCGAAAAAGGCCGGTGTTTATTTTGCGCCTGACACGCTTGTAAAAGAACTTATTATAAAAGACGGCTATGTCATCGGAATAAAAACAGATATCGAAAGCTACTACGCACACATCGTTATTCTTGCTGACGGCGTAAACTCACCTCTTGCAGAGCAGGCGGGTTTAAAAAGACCGCTTGAACCCAAGCAAGTTGCTTTAGCCGTCAAAGAAGTTATAAAACTGCCTAAAGAAGTTATTGAACAGCGATTCGGATTGATTGACGGCTCCGGTGCATTGTATAAACTTGTCGGAGGACCTTTGGCAGATATGGTAGCCATGGGCTTTATGATTACAAACAAAGAGTCTGTTGCGATAGGCTATGGTGCTTCGTTAGAAGATTTAAAAAACAAAAAGATAAAACCGTATGAACTGCTTGAAAACTTAAAATACCATCCTGCGGTCATTGATTTTATAAAAGACGGCGAATTGATGGAGTATTCCGCCCACCTTATTCCTGAAGGCGGATTCAAAGCAATGCCGAAACTATACGGTGATGGCATAATGGTCACGGGTGATGCAGCGATGCTCGTTAACAACGTACAGTGGGAAGGTACAAACCTCGCTATGTACAGCGGAAAATTTGCCGGAGAAACAGCTTTGGAGGCGTTGGAAAAAAGAGATTTTTCCGCAAATTCATTGTATCTGTACGAGAAAAAACTTCAAAACAGCTTTGTCTTAAAAGACTTAAAGACCTACAAAAACGTAGTTGATATTGTATCAGGCAGAACAGATTCTTTTTTGGGCTACTACCCTAAAAAAATAAATGAATTTTTCGAAATATTCACAGGAGCTGATGGTCATACGAAAAAAGAAAAATATGTAAAATTCACAAAAGACTTTTTTACAAAAAGAAGCCTTGCCGAACTCTTCAAAGATGTTATTGCGGGCATAAAACTTGTATTTGGAGTGTTAAAATAATGGACGAAAAAAAATACGAAAATGTAGACAACAAACTCTACAAAGTAAAATATAAAACCGACGACAGAAGCCATCTTCAGATCGCCGATGAACAAAAATGCTTGCAATGCATCGAAAAGGTATGTACAATAATATGTCCGGCCCGGGTTTATAACTATAACGAGACCGAAAAAAAACTCACAGTAAGTTATGAAAAATGCCTCGAGTGCGGTGCCTGTAAAATCGTCTGCAAAAACGTAAAATGGGAATACCCCAGAGGCGGCAAGGGCGTGGTATATAAAAACAGTTAAAGTGCGTAAAACGCACTGTTAAAATCTTACTAAGAACAAATAATAAAATAAGCAAGGAGTTGAGTATGAGAGAAGAATATAGCGACAATTACAGACGCTGGTATGACAAAGATCCGGTTCTGTCAAAGTCTATGAAGACATTGAGAGAGTCTGATGATGAAACACAGATTAAAGTTGCACTGAATCTTATTAAAATTATCATCGAGCACAACATTTCAGACCAGTCATATACGGGTGTTGAGGACCTAATGACAGCTGTAGAAGACGGCACTTTAGAAAAAGGTAAGAGCAGATGGTACGATATTGATACTACCGTTCGCACTGCAATTAACATGCTTGAAAACAGCTCAACAACGGTTCAAAAATCAGTAGCAAAAGAAATGGCAAACATGGTAATCGAAGTCATCACAAAAGAAGAAGACGACTCCGACGACGAAGAATAAAAAATCTAATCTCGCCCCTTGGGGAGAGAGAATTTTTTCAGCATGAGGCATAGCCGAATGCTTGAAAAATGTGTGAGGGGTCAAAAACACCTAATGCAAAAGACCTGGGAAATAAAAACAACACAAGAAATATCAAAAGATATTATTGAAACTGTCGGAAACAAACTTCTCGCCGAACTTCTTGTGCAGCGAGGAATCAACACCGTTGAAAAAATAAAAGATTTCCT
>JAVBRY010000198.1:0-7165 GCA_031547505.1 Candidatus Gastranaerophilaceae bacterium
CTCATACGTTTTTCTGGCTTTCACTTTAAGCTCAAGCTGAAAAACTACTTTCTCCCCAAGGGGAGAAATATAATTGAATTAATACTTTTTACCAACCAATTTTTCATGTGCAATATTTTCAAAAGCATCGTTAAGAGGGGAGAGCTGAATTTTTTCTTTGTATCTTTTTTCAAGCGCAAGTGAAATTAAATAATCAGCAAGATGAACATTCTTTGGAAGCAAAGAGCCGTGCAGGTATGTTCCAAACACATTCATAAACCTCGCACCTTCGGTTTTGTCTTTGCCGTTGTTGCCATTGCCGGTTGTTATTGTGGCTAAGGCTGTCGTATCGTTTTGAAGATAAGTCAGCCCGCTGTGGTTTTCAAACCCGACAATATCATTGGGCTCAATAAAACTGCATTCTGCGCTGACATTTCCTATAAATCTTTTTTCGCTGGCTTCAGTGTACGCATCTAAAAGACCTGTTCCTAAGAGCTTTTCACCGTCATGAGGCTGATAATAATGACCTAAAAGCTGATAGCCTCCGCAAATCCCCAAGAATACAGCACTTTCATCTCTGGCCTTAAGAAGTGATGTTTTGTGTTTTTGGAGTTCCTCAGCAACAGTAATCTGCTGTTTATCCTGACCGCCGCCAAGGAAATACAAGTCATATTTATCTATGTTGATATTATCATTTACTTCGATAGAATCAATGTTCACTTCAATATTTCGCCATTCGCATCTTTTTTTTATGGCTAAAATATTACCCCAATCACCATATATATTCAGGAGTTTCGGATATAAATGCGCAATATTAATCTTTAGTTTCTTCTTATCCATAAAAATATTATGTCAAAAAGAACAGATGCATACAATAGGGTTATTTATGCTGTCATACCGCTGCGTGGTTTTTGGATTTATTTTTCATATAGGTCTGAGCGGTATCTGAGAGTATCACTAGACCCCGCTCAGACTTAAATTATTGCAACAATATACAATCACTCAGCGGGGTGACACTGTTTTGCAGTTTATACAAAGAAATGATTGAAGCTTTTGAATGCTTGAGGCGTAGACTTGCTATTGAAATTAGCAGTGTTCGGGAACGAGCCTTTTTGTATCTGGTCTACTGTCTGCGTTTTTTGAGTTTCTGTTGATTCTGTTTTTTTAGCCGCTTCGGCTGCAGCTCTTTTGGCTTTATTTTTGTCAGTATATTTATTGTTAGTAATAATGATGTTCATTCTCGGAATAAGCAAGCCTAATAATGCAGCTGTCAACGCAATACCTCCAAGCTTAATCTGTGCTTGTCTCTTTTTGGCAAACTGAAATACAGAGTTGTCATCTTTAAGATGTTTTATTGAATTTTCCAGTGTGCTAAATGCACCTGTTTTGTTTCTCTGGGCTTGTTCGATAGCTTCTATGATTTTTCCATTTTCTGTAGCACCGGTAATAGCCTTCAACTGGTTTTGAAGTCCGAGTTTTTCCATGACTTTTTGGATGTTGCCTTTGTTTTTACTAATTGTTTTAGTAAAGTTGACAAGCGGATTATCGAGTTTTGAAAGTTCTGAATACCAGTCTTTTATTTGTTTTTGAGTTGTGAATTTTGATTTCTCTCCGATAACTTTTGTTGAATCCCATAAAGATGTTTTATCAACAGTTTGAGCAATCGGGATACCTGATTTTTTTGTTATGTGAGCAGCAATAGCATCATTTATTAATGGTGCACCGAATGCAGCAAGAGCTACGCCCGGAATATCACGGGTCAATACTTCACGTTTTTCATCTTTGTCTCTGGACTCAAAATATCTGCTGCCAAGCATAAATACCCCGCCCACAACAAGGAATGCCCATCTTGTTAAAGCGCCTGTGCGGTTATCCACATTGCACCATTTTCCGAGTTTATCGAAAACTGATTGTGCGGTAAGAGGAGTGCCTGCACCAAAGCTTGGGTTTGCGGTTTTGTTTTGTCCCGTCTGAGTTCTTATAGGAGTTGTGTAATGATTATTTATTTTCATTCACACCTCCGCCGGCTTTTTCGGATTCTTTTTTGCCTTTGTAGTTTTTTATATCCAGCCCGTTATGAGCAGGGTTATGACTTTTATCAACCTGATAGAGTCTCGGTATTATCGTTAAGAAAGCACAAAGTGCTGCTACAGCGAGAATAGTCGATGCATTTCTGATATTTTTCTTAGTCTTGTGGAAAGCCTCAATGAATTTATCACCTATAGTGGTTTCTTTTTTGGCTTTTTTAGTGAAATCATCAAGATAGTTAGGAATATCGTACACCAAAGATTTGATTGGGAATGTTTTACCTTTGATAATTTTATTGCCTTTTCCATCTTCTACAGCCTCTTTAAGCAATTCAACAAGGTTAGTGTTATCCAAATTCTTACCATTAACTTTATTCAACGCTGTCAGGCATTCTTCTGCTTCTTTAAAGACGGCTTTTGGCTTTTGTTTCCCACTTGCAACATCTTGTATAATTTTTTCAATATTATTTTTGGCACTGCCGATAGTTCTTGGTGCGTCATTTTTTTTCTTTTTAAAGATAAGGCTCGTATCTTTATAGTCACCAAAGGCTTCTTTCATAAAGCTATCAATAAAGTTACCTTTGATAGCAGCAGCATTATTAGAGCCGGTATTCGCCTTTTTCATCATAGGTTCAAACGCATCCATAACAGAATTGTCTACTCTTGCGCATTTACCATTGAGCTTTGCTGCACCTGCAATAATACCCAGCGGCACAAAGAAATACGCAGGACCTGAGAGAAGTTCGCGAATCAGCTCTTCTGTCCCGGCCTGATAGTTAATTTTGCCGGTTTTATCATAATTTCGTCCATAACCCTGAACTGTACGCGGGCCCGCCATGCCCAAAAAATCTACGCACAAAAATTCAGTTAAAAATCCACCGGTCTCAAGCATGCTTGCAAACGTAGCCAGTCCACTACCAAACGAAGGATTACTTTGTTTCTTTGTTTGTTTCGTTTGATTTTGTTGGTTATTGGCGGCTATAGAGGTGTAGTTACTAGTGTACCTGGTTTGAACTTTCATTTTTTTCCTAACGACGTCTCACGCTATTTTAAATGAGGGTGAACAACAAAAATTGCCATGATATTTCACTATTTTAACATAATTTTACACTATTAAGTGTAGCTTGGATACTTATTCTCAAGATTTATTAAGATTGACTAAGTATTGTTAAGCCAAAAAGGCTAGTACAATAAGAAGGCAATAAAATGTTGAAGTGCCCGTAATTCAGTCGCTAAAAGATATTTTAATCTTAAATATTTTTTCAAAAATAATATTTGAAACTTTTATCTTTGTAGTAATTGTGTCAAAAAATGTATTTTTTGTTTATAATCACATGAAGAATGAAGAAAAAGTTGAAAAATTTGTCATTTTTAGACTTTTTCAAATTCGCCCCTGAGAAGTGCTCAGCCCCAATAAGTGTGTAATTGAAAAGGATTTATTGAATGCAAATCGGTATACCCAGAGCAATGTCGTATTACAACTATTTTCCCTTTTGGTTCGGCTTTTTTGAAGCCTTAGGGATTGAAGTTGTTATTTCAAACAGAACAACGAAAGACACCATGTCAAAGGGTTCAGCTCTTGTAGTTTCTGAAACCTGTCTCCCTGTAAAAGTTTATGTAGGACACGTTCTTGAGCTTTTAGACAAAGGTATAGACAAGATTTTCATCCCGTCTATCCAGTCTATAGGTCATAAAATATACAACTGTTCAAAAATCAGAGGGCTTCCCGATTTGATTAAAAACGTTGTAAAAAGAGATTTTACCATTATCGATGCAACATTCGATAAATCCGAAAAGAACCAAGGACTATACGAATTCTTGAAAGAAGCTGTGAAGCCGTTCGGCATAACAGATGAAAAGAAAATCAAAACTGCTTCGAAAGCAGGCTGGAGAGTGTTTAATAATTTTAAAGTCATGCTAAATTCGGGTATTGAGTTTGAAAAAGCTTTGAAATTTGCTAAAGAAGGCAAAGTTGTTATCGTAGAAAACCATAAAGAATATCCAATAAAGGTTGCTCTTGTAGCGCATAGCTACAATCTTTATGATGACAGAATCAGCATGAAGATATTCGATAAGCTCGAACAGATGGATGTAAAAGCTTATACAGCCAACAGCATATCTGAAGAACACCTGATGGAAGGTATTTCAAACCTTGAGTCCAATTTATACTGGGCGAATGAGTTTGAGATGACCGGTGCTGCCGGAATTTATTTAAAAGACAACAAACTCGACGGTATCATCGCAATAAATGCATTTGGCTGCGGTCCTGATTCTATTATGGTTGAGCGCATACAAAGATACGCAAGAAAATTCAACAAACCGTTTTTGAATCTTTCTGTGGATGAACACACAGGAGAAGCCGGATTTATTACCAGATTAGAAGCTTTTACCGACATGCTGTATCGTAAAAAACGTGCAAGCATTATTAATAAAATTGATATTGATGAATCTGCCCAGCTTAATGAGATCCAAGAATCACAGACACATTCAACAGAAGCAGAAATTCAAAACTAATTTTCAAGCTATTTTATATACTATACGATAGAAGACCATCAGGGCTTAGCTAATCTGCGGTTAAAATGAATTACAATAATCTTCAAAAAAAAGTAATAAAAGATAACACTGTCAGCAAGACAGGTTATCGTGCCTTATTTTTACTTAGAATGCTCATAGAATCTCCAAAAACAAGAGAAGAAATTATTGAGACTTTTGCCAATGATTCTGTTATTGGTAAGGATTTGTCCAAGGATACGGTTACAAATACCGTTAACGCGCTTAGATTTGCCGGCTGCTTGATTACAAGACCTAATATGAGAACGGATTTCAGGTATGTTTTGGTTGAGCATCCTTTCTCCGTTGATATCTCAAGACAGCACGTAACGTATCTTCAGGCTTTAAGAAAAGGGATAATTTCTTTGGGCGACTGGCAGTTGATAGAGTCTGTCAATGTTTTGTACAAGAAAATTGCACAATTCGTCCAAAATAATGACGCAAGAAATGAACTCCTGTTCAATCAGCCCTTTGCGAATATCGACAAAAAAGTTATGTATGACCTTGTCAGATACGCAAAGGTCAAAAAGACCGTGAGCATCTTGTATAATTCTTCTCAAAGAGGACTGGAGCAGGTTAAGTTTATACCTGATTTTATACAATTTGAAAACGAAAAGCTCTATATATGGGGTTACTCTTTTAAGTACGAGAATATCGGATACCTCAGAGCAGATAAAATAAAATCCGTCGATGTTATTGATTTTTCTGATAACAGCAATGTTTTAGAAGAATATTTTTCCAAAATTCCTAAGGTTAAATATAAACTGAGCGGGTATGCCGCATATATATTTCAAGAAGACAGAGTACAAAGAATTATTGAAAAACAAGATGATTACATTATTGTCGAGTCTTTAATTTACAGCGAATTTAACTTTATTCAAAAACTCCTCATGTACGGATGCGACTGCAAAATACTTGAACCGCAAGAGTTTAAGGAAAAATTCATTCAGGAGATAAAGAAGATTGGGTCGGTGTATGAAGAAAATAAGTAAAAAAATTCCAAACTCTGGCCTGAGAGTACTGGAGATATTGAAACGGCTTGCGAGCGAGCCGTTAAGTGCCGATGATATTATAAAAATCATCGAGGAAAACGAGTATACTGAAAACATTTATGCCAGAGAAACAATATCAAAATACTTTAATACACTGAGAGTGCTGGGCTTTGAGATTGAAAAAATCAATAACAAATTTTACCTTCGAAGCAACATGGACAAAATTTCTCTGGATTTAGATGATATCAGAACATTACATTTTTTAGAAAGTTATACAAAACATCTGCCGTATCTGGATTTGAACCGTAACCTGGAAGAAACATTTCGTTTGATAGAAAACAGCATGGATGAAAAAACAAAAAAGCTGTACGACGAAAATGCAGGCAAAGGTATAAAACTAAAGGGATTCAGCATCGATAATTCTGAAAAAACACTTTTAACTTTTGAAAGGTACTGCAAAGAACAGCTCAAGCTAAAAATAAAATATCGCAGCAGAATGAGCAGTAAGGCAGAAGTTTTGAAAATTGACCCCAAAAATCTTATCTTCCGAACAAACAAAATATTTTTGGTCGGGTATGATCATTTTAATAATGAATATAAAGAGCTTTTGATAGATAATATAGAAGAAGTTCAGCAGCTTCCTCAAAAATCTACAGAGAAAAATATTGCGGGTAATGTCACTTTTAAATTAAAAAACACTCTGGCAAAAGCTTACGTGTTAAGAAAAGAAGAGAAAATTCTCGAAGATAAGAACGGTGAAATAACAGTTGTGAACTCAAATGAAGACAGAGAAAAACTGATGCACAGGCTGCTTCGCTATCGTGAAAATTGTGAAGTACTATATCCTAAGGCGTTTAGGGAAGAGTTCTCGAATCTATTGAACGGAATTTTGGCGGTATATGAATAAAATATCTAACAAGGAAAAAGGAAATATCGGCGAAAAACTTGCCCGTGAGTATCTTGAGAAATTGGGATATAAAATTCTTGCCCTAAATTTCCGTTATTCCAGGTTTTCAGAGATTGATATTGTGGCAAAAGAAAAGGATACAATAGTTTTTGTTGAAGTTAAAATGCGCTCCACAAAGAACTTTGGGCATCCATTTGAAGCTATTACCCCTAAGAAGATGCAAAATATTTTTCAAACAGCACAGTATTATCTTCAACAGAACGAAGAAAAATACAAAAATTACAGAATAGACGTAATTTCAATTCTTGGCACACAAAAACACGAGATAGAACATTTAAAAAACGTTAGCTTGTTCTAGTTTTTATTTTTTATTATTTGCGCTGGCAAAATTTACTGACTTTACTTCTTTTACAAAAGCATCAGCATGAGGAGAAGTTGCAGCAAACAAGCATGCTACATTCAATTTTTCGTTCAATATCTTTATTTCATGTTGGGCTTTGCTGAGTTCGTCAACTTTCGGCTGAGCTTTCTGCTGACCGAATCTTAAAGGTTGACAAGGTGACACATTTACAGTTGATAAACCTACTCGCATACAGACCCTTTCCTTATTTTTTTACATATAATTCCCCGATGGACAAATTATAACACTTATTATTTTTTGTTTCAATAGTTTTTTGAAAAATAGCCTGACTGAACATCCACACCTGATT
>JAVBRY010000215.1:0-3234 GCA_031547505.1 Candidatus Gastranaerophilaceae bacterium
ATAACATCAGGCTGCTCGTGGATTTCTTTGAGCATAAAATGTTTGTAACCCATTTTGCTAAGAGCTACAGGCTCCCACGGAAGAATCTCTTCTTTTTTGTTCAGCTGGTTTCCGTTTATATCAGTAATCAAGACATTTCCCGATGACAAAACAGCAACCTCATCATCATCAAGATAAATAACACGCTTCGTATATTCAATGATAGCAGGCGAATCGCTCGCAAGATAATTTTCATTTTCACCAAGAGCCACAATCAACGGTGCATTTTTTCTTGTACCGACAAGAAGATTAGGTTCATCCTGATGCATAACACAAAGCGCATAAGCACCTTTGAGTTGTTTCACTGCGTTTCTTACAGCTTGAGGCAGAGATTTTGTTTTGTCATATTCTTGTGCAATCAAGTGTGCCACGGTTTCTGTGTCTGTTTCGGTCTTGAAATCACAGCCCAAAGGTATGAGTTCGTCTCTCAACTCTTTGTAATTTTCAACGATTCCGTTATGTACAAGAACCAATTTTCCGCAGTTGCAGGTATGAGGGTGAGCATTGACCGTTGTAGGTGCGCCGTGAGTAGCCCATCTGATATGACCAATACCCATAGTCGTTGAAGGGATAGGGTTTTGTTCCATCAAGTCTTTTAGGTTTTGAAGCTTGCCTTCGGTTTTAAAGATTTTTATCGTTCCGTTAGAGTTTACAGCAAGCCCGGCAGAGTCATATCCTCTGTATTCAAGTTTGCTAAGTCCATCCAACAATATATTTACAACAGGTTTTGAGCCGACGTACCCAATGATTCCGCACATTAATTTTTCCTCAATTATCTCTCAATAAAATTTTACTCCAAATCTTATCTCAAAGGAAATATTTTTTAGTTCAGAAATACATATAGTAATAATTTTTATTTATATAAAAAACTTATTTGCTTTCAATGGTACTAATCAACTCTTCAATTATTTCATTGATTTCCGCTCTTATTTCTTCAAGCTGTGCCATATCAACATTAAATTCATCTTTGACAACTGCACTTATTGTCGGAATTTCAGGTCGTTCCTGACAAAGTTGATCCGCCAGATATATCAGAGCGCTGGCTTTTGGCATAGATGAAGACATAGGATCATGGTGATATTTTACGCAGTTAGCAAGAAGAACAGGGAGCTTCCATTTTTTGACAAGCAAAAATCCGATATCAGCGTGGTTTACACAGAACGCTTCTTCTTCAGCAACAATAACATCAACCCCATCAGCCACAGCATTTTTCACTTGTTGATATTTTTCAGTATCTGTTAAATTTAATACAATTTTTCCGATATCATGTAAAAACCCTATGGTGAAAGCATCCGCCGGGTCAATAGTGTCGTATATTTTTGCTAAATGTTCACATGCAATAGCTGTTTTTAAAGAGTGTTTCCACATATCGCGTCCGCATTGAGATGTGAGCATAGGCTTCATAGCTACTGCTATGACAATATTTTTTGTCTGGGTCATGCCTAAAAGAGAAATTGCGTTTTTAATAGACGTAATTTCCTGAGCAAACCCGTAGTAAGACGAATTAACCAGTTTCAAAACCTGCGCAGCAAGTGCCTGGTCATAAGACATGATCTCAGACAGTTCCTTACAGCCGGAAGTATCATCCTTGATAACCCCCAGTGCTTTTACAATAACATTGGGCATTGCCGGTAGGTCTTTAATAGTTTGAACCAAGTCTAAAGGTGTTTTAGCCATAAATATTATACCTGCAGGTGTTTTTTGATTGATAAAAAGCTTCCGCCTGCTCCGAAGCCTAGAGCAATAATAAATAATACCAGAATTACGATATTATTTGCAAGTATGGGACTTGGTACCACGAAAAATTCGTGTACTTTTAAAAGTCCTGTATGTGCTGCATCTATGGGGACTAGAGCGAGTAATGCGCCTAAGAATCCATATATTGCACCCTGCAAAATCAATGGAATCTTAATGTACCAGTTACTAACACCCATAAGCCGCATAATTTCAATTTCATCTTTCCGTGATTGAATAACTAACTGTATCGTGTTATTGATAATGGTTATTGTTAGAATTGCTACGAGGACTACAACGATTAACGTAATCGTATGTACAACATTATTAAACATTTGCATCTTTTTGGCAATGTCTTGAGCATATGTCATATCTTCAACAGACTTAAACTGCTTAATTTCATTGAAGATAGAGTTGATATTTTCAGGTTTATCTACCTTAACATGAAGTGTGTCCGGCAAAGGATTATCAAAATCAGGAACCTCGATTTCTCTTTTTAAATCGTTCCACGCTGATTCTTTGGTAATAACTTTTACCCTTTCAACATGGGGTATCAGCCTGATATTGTCTGCTACATTATTTACATCCGAGTTGGGTTTCAGGTATACCGAAATCTCAAGTACATTCCCTAATTCCGAAACGAACGAAGATAACGAAAGTGTTGTTCTGAACAAAGCACCGAAAATAGACAATATCGCCGCCATTGTGGTGATGATAGCAAGGTTAATCCAGCCTGTACGCTTTATTCCGTTTATGGTTTCAAGTGCAATCCTGTATACAAGACGAAGCTCACACAACCAGTCTTTCGGTATATGTGATTTTACTGTTTTTTTAATATGTCTTTTTGTTTCTTGCATTGTTTGTCTTCCGTTTGTGCCGTCCCGGGCATATTATGCTGGATAATATTACAAGCGTGTTTTACGGGATCTCATATATTTTGTTATTTTGTTGGGTGAGGTGCACTGACCCAGTCAAGCCCAACCTGCTTTTTATTCGTACGTACCCGCTTGAACGTCACGGACGATTTTTCCGTTATCAAGCGTCAGTACTCTTTTTCTGAAATAATCAACCATCGCGTGGTCGTGTGTTGAAATAAGGACGGTTATGCCTTTTTGGTTAATCTGTTCTAAGATTTGCATAATCTCCATTGAGTTTTTCGGATCAAGGTTTCCTGTCGGCTCGTCTGCGATAAGAAGCGGCGGTCCGTTAACTATCGCACGTGCGATACTTACCCTTTGCTGTTCTCCGCCTGAAAGCTCGGACGGCTTTGCTTTGACTTTGTCCATCAAGCCTACTACTTTCAAAGCCCCTGTAACCCTTGCTTCGATTTCTCTTGTGCTCATACCGAGTGTACGAATTACATAAGCGCAATTGTCGTATACACTCTGGTTTTGAAGCAGTTTATAATCCTGAAACACAATTCCCATACATCTTCTCAGATTAGGGACTTTCTCCGAAGGA
>JAVBRY010000238.1:0-6139 GCA_031547505.1 Candidatus Gastranaerophilaceae bacterium
ATTTTGCTTTGAATAAATGTTTTATGCAAGGCTTATTATCGCAAATGAATAATCCTGATTATATTTTTGATGCGCCTATTTCTGCCCATTTAAGAATAACTTCTGCTTGTAATTTAAGGTGTAAACACTGTTATTTTAAAGAATATCCGGAAAAATTTTGTGAAAAAAATAATTTAAATATAGAGCAGATACTTAAAACAATTGATGAAGCAGCGGAGCTAGGAGTCAATATAATTGTAGTTACTGGGGGGGAACCTTTTTTACATAGTCATATATTTGATATTTTAGAAAAGATTAAATCTTTAAATATGGCTTTTTACATTCAAACAAATGGAGTATTAATTACAGACGAAATAGCTGCAAAATTGAATAAAGTTATGGTTCCTAATATGGATAATATACAGGTAAGTTTGGAAGGATCCTGTCCTGAAACAAATGATGCAATTAGAGGTAAGGATGCATTTTCAGGAGCAATAAAGGGCATAAAATTTTTGGTAAAAAATGATATTGATACCTTTATAAATTGTACAGTTACTGCGTTAAACACAAAAGAATTATATGATATTTATTCTTTAGCCACAGAGCTTCGTGTAAAAAAAATGTATTTTAATAAATTCGTACCTTTTAGCAAGCAACAAGAATATCTAATCCCTGACACAGAGGCTATATTTCGTAGTATGTCAAGTGTTATAAAAGCTGAAAATCCTAAAACAAGTTGTATATTAAAATGTTTTAAAATTTTTGATTTTGTAAATTTTTCTCCTGCTGAAAAAATACTAGCGACTAATAAAGCAACACAGCTTGAGTTAGAACGAATGGCTGACAAAACAAGGAACTGCATGTGCCATCGAGGACAAAAAATGGATATATCTGCAAATGGAAATGTCTATCTGTGCAGTGCAGCTACTGCAGACGAGTTTTGTCTTGGAAATATTAAACAAAATTCGTTGTTAGATATTTGGCAAAATCGGCATAAAAATATATTTTTCAAAGAAAAAATATATGATGATATGCCATGCAAAAAATGTAAATATTTTGATTTATGCAATGGAAATTGTTCAGCTTCGGCATATGAAAAATACGGAACAATATATGCACCGGATAAATTGTGTAAAATAGGGGAAAAGTTTATGCCCTCAAGCAATTTATAAAAAATTAGTTATTATTTTCCGCTTGCCGGACGATATGCCTGAGGATAATAATAGTCCTCTTTAAAGCCCATTCTGCGATACATTTTTATTGCAGGATAGTTATCTGTCTCAGTAGTGACATTAATTTCTTTCAAACCCAACTCGGTTGAGTCTGTTAGCAGACCATTTATAGAGTTATAGAGCATTGCTTCTCCTAACCCTTTATAGCGATGTAAATGCTCCAGCCCTATGAGAGGAATGTTAGCGATAGTGTTTGCGGCTGTATTTATAAAACAAAGTCCTATCGGTTTGCCTTTATATAGCATTAATGTGCAGTATTTAGGCAAAAACGTGCCATAGATGTTATTTACTGTTTTGTCTAGGATGTCTTTAGAACCTGTTTTTGATAAAAACCTAGGGTCGAATTCAGCATCAACAGTGTCTTTGAATGCCTTGTTGATGATATTCAATGCATCGTTGTAATATTCACCTTTCCAAGGTACCATTTCATAGTCAGGAGGAAGCTGCTTAGGTGTATACTTTTTGAATATTTCAGTTGAATTAGGATAGTTAAATTTAAAGCTCATTACAGCGATGCCTACGAGTTTAAACCCATAATTTGCTATGTCCATAACAAACTGTTCTTGATTGCCGAGCATCGGATATGTAGTTACTTTTTCTTGCAGGAGTTCACTTTCAACTTCAAGGAACTTTTCTAAAAGAAGTTTTCGTTTCATATTTATATCACTGTCACCAATACAGTGGATTATGTTGAGTTCGATAGCTTCACTTATGGCAGTTGTATAGACCAAAAAACCTGTCGGTATGTTATCTTCAAAAAGAATAATACACTTTAATAAGCCTTCTTCCACATAAGAGATAAAATCTTCATAATCCAAGGGCGGCAGTTCAAATTTGTACTCAGAGGCTGCACGGTTTTTAAAGTCATCATAAACACCCTTAAATATTTTATTAAAATCAGGCTCGTACTGTAAAGCCTTGTATAATAATATTTGTGCCATTAATATTCAGCTCCCTTGGTTCCAAGTTCAATTCTATCCAAATCAATTATATGATTCATCTTATTAACCTTTGTGCAAAGAGATTTCTGGTTGTATTTTGTATATTCTGACTCAATGTGTACTCTTTCAAGTATTTCAAGTCCATAGCCCTCTAAGCCTATGATTTTTTGAGGGTTGTTTGTTATTAAATTGAATTTTTTATAACCTAAATCAAGAAGAATTTGAGCGCCGTCACCGTAGTCTCTGAGGTCTGAATTGAATCCTAAAGAGTGATTGGCTTCAACTGTGTCTTCACCTTTGTCTTGAAGTGCGTAGGCTTTGATTTTATTAACTATGCCGATACCGCGTCCTTCGTGGTTAAGAAGATAAACTACAGCACCTTTTCCGTAGTCCTGTATTTTTTTCATTGCGTTTTCGAGCTGGCTGTTGCAGTCGCATCTAAGGCTGTGGAAGGTGTCACCTGTGAGGCATATGCTGTGCATTCTTACCATAGGAATCTTGTCGGTGCCGTCATCTTTCACCAGTGCAACGTGCTCTTGTCCTGTTAAGGTATGTCTGTAGCCTATGAGCCTAAAGTCGCCGAACTTTGTAGGTAAATTAACTTCAGCTTCTCTGACCATAAGTTTTTCGTTCTGTAGTCTGTATGCTATAAGCTGTGCTACTGTTATGAATTTAAAATTATGTTTGTCTGCAAACTTTTTCAAGTCATCTCTTCGGGCCATAGTACCGTCAGGATTAACTATTTCGCAGATTACAGCTGCAGATTTCAGTCCTGCCAACCTGCATAAATCAAGAGATGCTTCTGTGTGTCCTACTCGTTCCAGCACCCCGCCTTTTTTAGCGATAAGAGGGAATATGTGCCCGGGTTGTCTGAAATCAAAAGAAGTGGACTTACCACTTACCATTATTTCAACGGTTTTTGCTCTGTCGAATGAAGATACGCCTGTAGTTACGCCATATTTAGGGTCAGCATCGATGCTTTGTGTAAAGGCGGTGCCTTTTACGTCCGTGTTGGTTCTGACCATAGTATTAAGCCCTAATTTGGCAGCTTTTTCTTCGGTTATAGGAACACAAACAATGCCTTTTGCTTCAGACATCATAAAATTTATGTTTTCAGGTGTAGCAAATTCTGCTGCGCAGATTAAGTCGCCTTCGTTTTCTCGGGATTCATCGTCTGCAACGATAACCATTCCACCTTTTTTGATGGTTTCGACTGCATCTTCTATGCTGTCAAACCTGAATCTAGAGTCTGGACAGTTATTAATGTGTGTTGAAGGTGTGCAAGATATGTTTTCAGCTATGCTCATTACATGAATCCGTTTCTATTCAAGAATTCTTCACTTATATTAGACTCTTTGTCCGCCGAATGCAAGAATTTTTCTACATATTTACCTAATATGTCTGTTTCAAGGTTAACTTCCGAGCCATTCTTGAGGCTTTTTAGGGTTGTATTCTTGTATGTGTGTGGAATTACGGCAATTGAAAAACTGTTATCATCTATATCGGCAACTGTTAAGCTTATGCCATCAATTGCGACAGAGCCTTTTTTAACGAGCTGTTTAAGCAGCTGCGGTGAGGTTTCAAAGATCATTTTCTGTGCGTCAGATACAGCTTCTGATGAGATTAGTTTGCCTTTTCCGTCAATATGACCTGTTACCATATGTCCACCCAGTCTGCTTGTCAGTAACATCGCTCTTTCAAGGTTAACCTTATCCCCGAATTTCATATCTCCCAAAGTGGTCAACTTCAATGTTTCATAAGAACAGAACACCATAAATGAATTCTTTGACAGTTCAGTGACCGTCTGGCATGCACCGTTTATTGCGATGCTGTCCCCGACTTTTGTTTCCTCCAGAACTTTTTTACAGTCTACTGTAATAAAAGCCACATTCTGCAGCTTTTTTATGTTCGAAATATATCCGATTTCTTCAACTATACCTGTAAACATACTAACAATTTACCACAAAAAAACGGTATCTTATTTTTTAGGGTATTCAATATAATAAGGTTTTTCTTGTGTAAATGTGCGTCCTGTGGGAGCAATCTGAGTACAAATATTTAAATTGCTCATATATTCATTCCAAACATCATCATCTCCGCTTGTAGAAGCACTGCCTTCGGTCAAATCCGTACTGACTGATGTTTTGCCTGTAGATGACTGTAATGCAGAACGTACAAGACTGTTTAGCTGAGGCTGAGTAAAGCGGCAATTGAAGGTATACTTGTTGTTAACAGGTCCTTTAATTTCTTTATATATACATTTTCCGTTACTCCAACCCATTATTTGTCTTGAGGTGTAAATTTGCATGCCAAGAACATTGGATGTTTCAGTTGTACTATAGGAAGTACAATTTTTCAGGCTTGAAATAAATTTTGGTGAGTATTCGGCAGCAAAAGCAGGAACTGAAAACAATAAACACACTAAAATTAAACACTTTTTCATAACACTTCCCCTGATTACCGTAAACATACTAACAATTTAGCATAAAATTAATCAAAGTTAATGTTTAGGAGTGAGATCTTGCCCTATAATTTCATTTATGGTTCCCAGCATTCCCTTTGCGGTGTGTTTAACGCTGTTAGAGTCAAACACAAGAAATTCATTAATGCTTCTATAATTCTTTTTTATAGGATTTTCAGTTTCATCTTTGATTATACGATTCAAAAAGAGTTTTATGTCGTCAAAAATATAGGAATACTCTTCCTTTACAGGTATTATAACGTGGTTTACGAGGATATCCATGTTTCCCCTTACAGCAGGGATTTTAGCTCCATTAACAAAAATATCCTTAGGTGGCCCGCCTTGTGTGGTGTTTACACGGGGTGACTTATACAGTATTGCTATACCAATAGTATCTTCTTCAAGTGGAGGGCATAGCTCCAATAATCTACTGAATTCAAGTTTATCCAGACCATTTTTATCATCTGTAAGTGTTGCTTTAACAATATGGTTATCTATATTCCAGTTGTGAGCAATGAAAGCAGCTTTATTCTGTAATCCATGGAAGTTTATTTTCATGAGTATTATAAGTTCAAGCAGAAATTTTTTTGCTAGTTAGTTTGTAAAATTTATTTAAGCATCGAGTGTGAATGCGGTTCCAGGTTTATTAAATGCCTAATTCTAAATTTATATTGTCGCTACTCCACTTACAAACACCGCTGGCGCTGGTAAAGGTTATTTCACCAAATTTAATTTCACCGGAATTCAATCTGTAGAAATCAACCCGTGCATGTGCAAAATTTTCAGCAAGTGTTTCTGCTAAATTCAGCATCAAATCTAGGTTATCTGGTTTTTCAATTGTTTTTTCATCCATAGGATAAGAATATACAAAATCTTGTTTATTCCAAGAGGTATCATAAAAAGCCATTTTTAAGCCATTTGCTCTTTCTGATAAAAATTGTATGTATTTTGCTTTTCCGTTGAAACACCATATTTTATAGTCGTATAGGTCTCCGTTTTGATTTTCAAGATATTCTTCAGCAATAATTTTGGGTTGAATATTTTTATAATGGAGTTCTAAACCATAGGAAAAAGCAAAATTAGTATTCATCCATTCATCAAACTGACTTTTAATTTTTTTGAGGTCGATAGAGTTTTTATCTTTTACAATAACATTCCAGGCGCACCCATGATTTGTTTTTAGTGCAAATTTATTTGGTAATTTATCAAAATCAATGTCATCAAATTTATCCCACACACCAATTAGAGGGATTAAATATTGTTCACCAATTTTTTCTGAGACATACTGTCTAACCAGATATTTATCAGCTAAATTTGTTTTAATTGGCGTTGAGTCATATAATTTCAGCCATTGAATTTTTTCATTATATGTTCTAGGGGTTTTTAAATTTAAATTTTTACCGGTTGCACGGGAAAACCACTTTTTTAATTCAAACTCGTATTGCGTTTCTGAAATATTTTTATAATAATTGTATTTTTTTAGCTTTCTTCTTTTTTTATAATTTTTAAAAATGGTTTCAAATATT
>JAVBRY010000237.1:0-3972 GCA_031547505.1 Candidatus Gastranaerophilaceae bacterium
AACAAATGATTTTGAAAAACCCTTTGACCCCAAAGAACGTGTTTATATGTATTTACAGAAAGAGTCCTTGCTTAATGAGCTTACAGAAAGAGAAAACCCTCTTGGAGCTATTTTCGAAGGTTAGTGTTCATTTGCATCTGAACTTCCCATCACCAATTTTGCAAAATCTTCAAAAGAGTCGCCTTTTCTGGTATCAGGATTTTCTAACAGATTAAAAAAGCAGCTTGGCATTTCTTTCGTTTTTAGATTTTTCATAATACAAAGTGTGCATCCTTTGTCGTGTCTGGTCGGGTGCAGGGGACAATCCAGTTTTTCACAGGTACAAAAATTGTTTAGATTGCTCATTATTTAATTAAACACCTTTCCCCATTTCATACGCTTCTTTCATATACGGAGTGTTTTTGACATCGCCTTTTTCCATAACACCCATTGCGTATATGAAGCCTTTGTTTTTGGAGTCAGGCAGGCAGTATGTATATGCCCTAAATTCGTTAAACACAGTTTCCATCAAATCTTTGTTAACATCGCCCATTGTGGCTATGAAATAGAATTCTTTGCTGCTTATTTTGTCATAGATTGCACAATTTCTGTCGATAAATGTTTTCATTTGACCACACATTGTATAGAAATAAACAGGAGTCGCCATAACTATTACATCGGCATCAAGGATTTTTTTATAGATTTCTTCCATATCATCTTTTTGTGCACAGCCGGCATGATTGTTTTTCATACAATAGCCGCACCCTGTACAGTAGTTTATTGTTTTGTCTTTTAAAAATATTTTTTCAACATAGTGACCTGCTTCTTTTGCTCCCAGCATAAACTGGTCGCATAACAAATCTGAGTTACCTTCTTTTCTTGGTGTTGAAGAAAAAATTAAAACCTTTTTACCCATAATTTAACCCCGATTCTTTGTAGTAAATTGAGTTGATATTAACATTAAACAAGGATTTTGTCGATTGATTGAATAAAAAATGCTTTGACAATTGGTTTTAGAAGCCATATAGTATATCTACATTACTTTCTTACTAACCAACGAGGTAAAAATTATCCATGTTGGAGAAACACTTAATTAACTTGATTAAGCAAACACCGGATCAAGTTTATGTTAAAGATATAAATGGAGTTTATATTTACCTAAATCAGTCTGCAATAGATGTAGCAGGCGAAATTATAGGTTTAACCGATAAAGATGCATTCCCTGAGAATTATATAGAAATACAAAAATTTGACAGACAAGTAATGGAAACTGGTATTGCTTCAACTGAACAAAGATGGTTTACAACAAAGAACCACGGCAAGTTTTATTTAGAGGCTATTAAATTTCCCGTATATGATGATGAGGGAAATGTCATAGGACTACAGGGAATTTCAAGGGATATTACAGAAAAAAAACTCCTTGAAGAAACTTTAAAATACAGAGATGCTCGAATGGATGCTTTATTTGAAAGTATGCCTAATGTGGTATGGTTTCAGGATCTTGACGATAATTATGTTATTGCAAACGAGCATTATAGAAAAAAATACAATATTCCTGAGGATGCAATAGGAAGAAATGCCTATGAAGTGTTGAAAAAAAATAACACCTTAACTCCGAAAGAAATGATGGAAAAACAAGAACTTGAAAAATTTGTAAAAGAAACACGAAAAGCTGTTACCTATATGAGCCGATTGGAAATACAGAAAAAAAGTAATGTTGCGACTAAGGCCTACAAGGTACCTGTTATCGGTAAGAATGGCGAATATTATGGTATTTTGGCAGTAGCTCACGATGTTACCGAGCTTGAGGCAGCTAAAACAGCAGCTGAAGAAGCTAATAAAGCCAAGAGTGAGTTTTTGGCGAAGATGAGCCACGAGATAAGAACACCGATGAACGGCATTTTGGGTTTTATACAATTGTTGGAAAAAACTAATTTAGATGAGCAACAGTATGAATTTATAAAAGAAGTTCAAAAATCCAGTTCAATATTGCTCAATGCTATAGATGAAATACTTGATTTTTCGAAAATTGAAGCAGGAAAACTGACTTTCGAAGAGATTACATTTAATGTACAGCATTTGATAGAAGATGTCGCGGTCATTGCTTCAGCAAATGTAGACAAAGAAAAAGTTGAAGTATTTGCATACTGCCATAAAGATGTTCCTGAGAATGTTATCGGTGATCCTTCCCGTCTTAAACAGATATTAAACAACATTGTAAACAATGCCGTTAAATTTACTGAAAGAGGATCGATAAGGATAAGTCTTTCGTTGATTGAAGAAAAAGATAAAGCCAGGGGTAAAGAAGTAAATTTATTATTTGAGGTTGAGGATACAGGGATAGGGATATCTAAAAAATATCTGGAGCAGATTTTCGATACTTTTTCACAAGCTGATAATTCAACAACCAGAAAATATGGAGGAACCGGTTTAGGGCTTCCTATTTCAAAGACTCTTGTAACGATGATGAAGGGAACTATTTTTGCCGAAAGCAAGTTGAATAAAGGTTCTACGTTTAAATTTAACGTTAAACTGAAAAAAGACACAGCTGTTAAACAAAAGAGAAAACCGGATTTGAGCGGTATCAGAGTGTTATTGAGAAATAACTACAAGCCTGCTGTTCAGATAATAAGTGATTATTTGAAAGAGTATAACTGTAAACTCGTACCTGCTATGAGTGCTAAAGAGGCAACAGAGATATTGAATAAAGGTGAGCATTTTGATGCCATTATGGCGAATTACGTAACACATAGCGAAGAGAGTGCAGATTTTTTAAAGCTGGTAGCAGAAAAATATAAAAATACTCCGGTTGTTATGCCTATTTCACGTTTTGAGCAAAGCGAATATAAAAATGAAGATAGCGGCATTTTACCTTTAAGCAAGCCCATAAGGAAAGATGAGCTCATAGAATGTATTTCCAAAGCAGTGAAGAGAAGCCGGACTGTGCAGAAAAAACAGATTAAAAAAAGTGTGCTAAAGAAGCCCGAGGTTAATACTAAGATTCATATTCTCGTTGCAGAAGACAATCCGGTAAACCAAAACCTCATCTCTTGTATGCTCACAAATTCAGGTTACACAAGCGATATAGTTTCAAACGGCAAAGAGGCACTGGAGGCTTTTAAAACAGGTAAGTATAATTTAGTGTTTATGGATTGTCATATGCCTGCCATGGATGGCTTTGATGCCACAAAAGCCATAAGGAAGCTCGAAAAAAGATCCAAAACACATATCCCAATAATTGCTCTCACTGCTGATGTTCTAAAATCTAATATAGAGAAGTGTTATGAGATAGGAATGGATGAGTTTATATCAAAACCTATTGATTACAACTTGCTCCGCAGAAAAATTAAAGAATATACAGAGCCTTCCAAAAAAATTGTAGCTGCTGATAAGAAGAGAAAAGAATTTATAAAGCCAAAGGTGTAAATATAAATTTTATTTATTGACTTTTCTCGTAAAAAGAATAGAATTTTATGTAACATAGGGGAGTGAGAGATGAAAAGAGCTATCAAGCAGTCTACTTTGATGACGGCAATAAATGTTGCGTCTATAGTTTTTGTGGTTATTATATTACTTTTTAATTTATTTATAGTAAACCTTAATAAATCATTATTGAAAGCCAACAATGAGCGTGTTGATTTGACGCACTACGCAGTGAAGTTTATGAAAGCGTCGGATTATCTGACAGCTGAGGCGCGGGCTTATGCTGTAACAGGCAAAAAAGTTCACTCTGATAATTATTGGAACGAGGCAGATGTTCTTCAAAACACGACTAAGAGTGTTGAGATGATGAAAAAAATTGGCATCACAAATGAAGAAGAGAAAAAGATAGATGAGATGCTCAAACTTTCTGACAATTTGATTCCGCTTGAAGATAAAGCAATGAAAAATGCCGCAAACGGCAACAAGGCGGATGCTATTGAAGCTGTATACGGAAACTCTTATGAGGTAGTAATTGGTAATATCTCAAAACTTCAGGCTGCATTCTTAAAA
>JAVBRY010000014.1:0-6879 GCA_031547505.1 Candidatus Gastranaerophilaceae bacterium
GGGGCATAATGACGGTAACTATGGATATAAACAGCGAAAAGCAAAAAGCTTTGGCGCATATAAAAGAACAAGGATTGAGAGTGTTGGTTTGTGCCGGAACAGGCTGTGTAGCTAACGGCTCTTTGGAAGTAATCAAAAAATTTCAGGAACTCGGCGCTAACGTAAGCACTTTAACTTCACATGACAAAATGACGGTTGTGCCGACAGGATGCCACGGTTTCTGTGAAAAAGGTGTTTTGGTTGTTATTCCTGATTTGGATGTAACTTACGTAAAAGTAAAGGCTGATGATGTTGAAGAAATCATCGAAAGCCACGTTAAAAATAATAAACCGGTCGACAGATTGTTGTATGTAGACCCGATTACACAAGAGCACGTTTTGAAAAACGAAGAAATCGGCTTCTACGCTCAACAAACAAGAACATCGCTTGCAAACTGCGGACACATAAACGCGGAATCGCTTGAAGAAGCGGTTGCGGTTGAAGGCTATGCAGCTTTAAATAAAGTTCTTAAAGAAAACAATCCTGAATCGGTAGTTGATGAAATCGAAAAATCAGGCTTAAGAGGCAGAGGAGGCGGAGGCTTCCCAACAGGCCGCAAATGGAGATTGACTGCTGCAAACAGAGGCGGAAAAAGCTATGTTGTTTGTAACGGAGACGAAGGTGACCCGGGTGCATTCATGGACAGAAGTATCATGGAAGGCGACCCGCACAAACTCCTCGAAGGCATGGCTATTGCAGGTTTTGCTATCGGAGCGGACGAAGCCTATATTTATGTGAGAGCGGAATATCCTCTTGCAATCAAAAGATTAAGAAAAGCTATCGCTGACGCTGAAACGTTAGGATACTTGGGCAACAATATAATGGGTTCGGGCTTCAACTTTGAAATACATATTAAAGAAGGTGCCGGAGCGTTCGTTTGCGGCGAAGAGACTGCTCTTATTGCTTCTATCGAAGGCGAAAGAGGAATGCCTAGATCAAAACCGCCGTTCCCTGCGAACAAAGGTTTGTTCGGCAGACCTACTTTGATTAACAACGTTGAAACACTGGCTAACGTGCCGGTAATCATATTAAAAGGCGCTGACTGGTTCAGCTCTTTGGGAACGGAAAAATCTAAAGGTACGAAAACATTCGCTCTTACAGGCGAAGTTAATAATACAGGTCTTATCGAAGTTCCGATGGGAACAACATTAAGAAAAATTGTTTTTGATATCGGCGGTGGTATCAGAGGCGGCAAGAAGTTCAAAGCCGTGCAAATCGGCGGTCCGTCAGGCGGCTGTTTGACAGAAGAACACTTGGATCTTGAAATGGATTATGACAACCTTATCAAAGCAGGCGCTATGGTGGGCTCAGGCGGTCTGGTTGTTATGAACGAAGATACTTGTATCGTTGAAGTAGCGAGATTCTTTATGAACTTTACTCAGAACGAATCTTGTGGAAAATGCGTCCCTTGCCGTGAAGGTACGAAGAATATGTTGAAAATTCTTGAAAAAATCGTTAACGGCGAAGGCGAAATGAAAGACATCGAGATATTGGAAGAGTTGGCTATCGCTGTTAAAGACGGTTCTTTATGCGGCTTGGGCAAAACTGCTCCAAACCCTGTTCTTTCAACATTGAAATACTTCAAAGATGAATATATATCGCACATCAGAGATAAGAAATGTCCTGCTGGCGTTTGTACGTCAATGAAAACAATTCTTATCAAAGAAGAGCTTTGCAAAGGCTGTTCAAAATGTGCAAGAATTTGTCCTGTCGGTGCGATTGACGGCGTTATTAAATCGCCTTATAAAATTGACCAGAGCAAATGCATTAAGTGCGGTGCTTGTTTGAATTCTTGCCCGTTTGGCGCAATAGTACAAGAATAAAATATTTTGGTGTCATCCCGCACTTGATGCGGGATCTCCGGCGCAGCCGGTCAACAAAAACAACGTTTATGAGATTCCTGCCTTCGCAGGAATGACAAAGTAAAAAGGATTAAATTATGAGTGATATAAAAAAATTAACGGTAAACGGTAAAGAAGTTGAGTTCACAGACGAACAAAACCTTCTTGAAGTAATTAAAAAAGCGGGATTTCATGTTCCGACATTCTGTTATCGACCCGACCTTACTGAGTTTGGCGCTTGCAGAATGTGTGTTGTAGAAATTGAAGGCAGAGGGATTCAAACCTCTTGCACAATGCCTCCTGAAGCAGGTTTGAAAATTTCTACAAACACAGAAAAAACAAGAAGAATCAGAAAAACAGTTCTTGAACTTCTTCTTGCAAACCACGACAGAGAGTGTACAACTTGTGACCGTTCGGGCACCTGCGAACTTCAGGATTATGCTGAAGAGTATGGCATCAAAGAAGTTACAAAATATGCTCAATTGAAAAAAGAAGACTTTGAACCGATAGACACAATGAACCCGTCACTTGTGCGTGACCCTAACAAATGTATCCTTTGCGGAGCTTGTGTTAGAGCGTGTGACGAGTTTCAGGGGCATTCGGTTTTGGGCTTTGCTAACAGAGGCTCAAAAACTCTTGTACAGCCTATGGCAGGCAAACAGCTTGCGGGCGTTGACTGCGTATTCTGTGGTCAGTGTCAGGCAATGTGCCCTACAGGCGCTTTGATAGTTAAATCTGAAGTTAATCATGTTTGGGATTTAATCACAAACCCTGAAAAGAAAGTGATAGCTCAGATTGCACCTTCTGTAAGGGTTGCTGTAGGTGAAATGTTCGGACTGCCGCCTGGTACAAATACAATCGGATTGATTGATGCAGCGTTGAAAGAAATCGGATTCGACTTGGTATTCGATACGAACTTCTCTGCTGACCTTACGATTATGGAAGAGGCGCACGAGTTTGTTGAAAGATTGACCGAGAAGAAAACTCTCCCGATGTTCACATCATGCTGTCCTGCGTGGATTAGATATATCGAAACGCAGCACCCTGATATGCTTGGACATTTGTCTTCTTGTAAATCACCTCAGGCTATGCTTTCACCAGTGTTGAAGGAACTTGTTCCTCAGCATTTCGAAGGCTTTACAAAAGATAATATGGTTGTTGTCGGCATTATGCCTTGTACAGCTAAGAAAATAGAAGCGACGAGAGTACAAATGGCAGGCGAAACAGATATCGTTATGACCACTCAAGAGTTGGGCAAAATGATTAAATCTGCCGGTATCGATTTCAAATCACTGACTCCGTCAGAGCCTGATTCTCCGTTCGGCGAATATTCAGGTGCGGGTACAATCTTCGGTGCTTCAGGCGGTGTTGCGGAAGCTGCTGTGAGAACTGCATACTTCTTTGCAACGGGTGAAGATTTGCAAGATGTTGATATCAAACAGATGCGTGGTGTAGATAAAAACTCTCGTTCAAAAGATGTCGAGATAGATATCAAAGGCACAAAAGTTAAAATCAGAGTTGTTTCAACTCTAAGAGAAGCTGAAAAGTCGCTCCAAGAAATCAAAAACGGCACTGCCGATTTTCATATGATGGAAGTAATGGCTTGCCCTGGCGGTTGTATCAACGGCGGCGGACAGCCAAGAAGCAGCAACGATTCTAAAATAAAAGAACACAGAGCGGCCGGTCTTTATAAAGAAGACAAAGAACTTACATACAGACGTTCTCACGACAATCCTTCTATTAAGAAATTGTATGCGGATTTCTTGGGCGCACCGGGTGCACACAAAGCTCACGAACTTTTGCACACTACATATTCAGATAAATTTAAAAACTCCTATAAAGATGTTAAAAAGTAGAACCTAGCATACATAGGGGCATAGGGTATAAAAAAGAGCAGCAACGAAACGAGTGTTAGTCTGCTCTTTTTTGTGTAATATAAATAGACTCTGCTCTATAAACTGTCATCCTGAGGGTATGAAATACCTGAAGGATCTTTGAATGCTGGAAAGATTCTTCGCCCTCTTTCAAAATCAATATTTGATTATTTTTGCTCGGCAGAGCGCTCAGAATGACAACTATTTATAATAATAACTTTTGTTACAGTTTCTTAAGAAAGTAGCAAATTTTCTCTCTTAGGCGCTTTATAATACATGTAGAAATGTGGGGAAGGTTATGCTTCAATCTATTTCATCCGTAAATGTTAATAATAAAGTGTCTGCAACACCAATCAGACAGCAAAGCTTTGGCAATTCATATGCACAGCCTAAAAAACCTTCAGCTGTTGGCTGGGCAGCTGGTCAGTTTGCCACAGGTGCGGCTGTAAGTTTGATATTTGATGCTGTATTTGCAGGATATTATAAGTTAGCGCAAAAACCTCAAACTCCAATAAGCCAGGTGTTAGGTCGTGCTGGTTTAATTGGTGTGGCTTTCCTTGGTATGGGGCTGCTTTTTGAAGGCATAAATGCCCATCGCAGAAACAAACAAATGTAAAAAGAATTATAAGAATTATGTAAATACATAATAGAAAGCCTGGCTTGTCTGACAGGCTTTTTTGCCGTTTATAATGTTATAGGTTAATCCACCATCCATATATTATAGTCTGTCATACCGCAGAGCCACCATTCTGTCATTCCGCACTTGATGCGGAATCTGATGATTTACGGATGCTGTATAATTTCTGTATTTCAGAGTAAAAAGTTAAACCCAAAGTGGGTTCAGATGCTGAATCAAGTTCAGCATGACAAAGAATAGAATATTGCAGAGTATTTCAAACCCGCTCAGACAAAATTTATGCTATACACAACAAATCGTACAACGGGGTGACTATTTTTTAAACATCCGGAATCTCTATAACAAACTCTGTGCCTTTATTTTTGTCAGAGACAAACGAAATTTTGCCGTTGTGTTTTTCTATTATTTTTTGAGAAATAGGAAGCCCGAGCCCCGTACCTACTTTTTTTGTCGTCATTCCCGTTGTGAAAATTTTATCTTTTATGGCGCCATCGATACCTATGCCGTTGTCTTTTATTTTTACAATAAGATTTTTGGCGGCTTTGTCGTATTCTGTTTTTATAACGACTTCGCCTTCTCCGGCATTTTTAGTTTGAATACTTTGACAGGCATTGATTAATATATTCATAAAAACCTGATTCAACATATTCGGATAGCATTTGATTTTGGGCAGCTCGCTGTATTCTTTTGTCACTTTGATTCTGTTTTTGGTTTCGTGCCTTATTAATTCGAGCGTCAAATCAAGCTCTTTGTTGATATCAGCCTCTTGAAGCTCAGATTCGTCAAGCCGTACAAACTTTTTCAGACTCTGAACTATCTGGCTTATTCTTCGAATTGCTTCTTTGTCTATCTTGTTGATGTCGTCGAAAGTTTTTAATAATTTTTCATCACAGCACTCGATTTTTCCTATTAGCTTGGTTAGAATATCGTTGTTAGAATTTATTGAGGCGAGAGGGGTATTGATTTCGTGAGCAACGCCTGCAACAAGCTGGCCCAAAGAAGCCATTTTTTCAGAGTTAATCAATTGCAGCTGAGTTTCTTTTAATTCTTTCAATGTTATTTCAAGCTCGTCATTCTTTTCACGTATCTCTTTAAACAACGATGCCTGAAGGATTGCAGATGCAAGCTGTGCTGAAATGGGCTGCAAGATATCATTCTGCGGTCCGGTCGATTTGTTTGTGTAAATCATCAAAATACCGAGCAAATCATTTAGCCTGTATACAGGTACTATCATTCGACTTACAGAGGCAGCGAATGTATCTTTGCTGTTGAGGTATTCTTTTCTGCAGGGGCTTGTTGATATTTCTTTTGCATAAATATCTTTCAGTGTTTTTTCATCCAGCTCGATTTTTTCGTTAACAACACTTTTGAATTTTGAGGGGTAGACCTGTCTTATTGAAAACGATTCGTCTTCGTATGAGGCATAATAAACTTTTATCGCACCAAAAAGTTCTGAAAGCTCTTTCAAAGCAGAATTTATGATTTTTGAAAGATCAATAGATTCACGAATCTCGTTGGATACTTTGTTCATAAGTGTCATTTTGACTGCCTGATTTTGAGCCTGATGCTGAACGTTAGCGAACTCACGGTTCTTTTCTTCCAATACATTATATTTTTTTTGAAGAACTTCATAACTTTTCTCTAAATTCTCGTATTTCACATTGGCTGTGACATCAGCGAATTTTAAAATCCGGTATCCATCGTCTAAGAGCGAGGTTATTCTAAAATATAAAAACTGCTCTTTGCTCTTTTGATAAAGCGCATGAGCACAGAATGTTTCTTCAGACTCCAGGGCGAAACTTACCGGGCTGGACTTATGAATATTTTCCGAGTCCAAAAGGCAGATATCAAAACTAAAATTATTTGAAAACTTGTCCGGACTTTTTATGTTTCCGAATGTTCTGATAAAAGAGAGATTTTTAAACACAACCCTGCCTGTACTGTCCAAAATTAGTACAGCTGTAGAAAAATGGTTGTACAGTGAAAAGTTTTTATCAGTCATAGTTTATTTAATTATTTATATACCTGCTATGGAAGTGACCCCTCTTTGTCTTAAGCCCGAATTATGTAATTTAAATCCATTGTACTTTAATTCTTAAGGGCATCAAAAGTTTATGGAGTCAGTTGACTATATGAAATTTATAATACTACCGTATGTATAAATACAGCTACTGCTGCACCGAGGATGGCTCCGACGAATACTTCAAAAGGTGTGTGACCCAATAGCTCTTTTAGTTTGTCTCCTGCCGCAGACGGCCTGTGGGCGTAGAAGTCGTCAGTCATTCTGTTGAGGGCTGCTGCGATATGTCCCGCTGAGCGTCTGACACCTGCTGCATCATACATTACAACAAGACAATAACCCAATGTGATGGCAAATTCAACAGAGTTGAAACCTTTGATGAGACCGACTGTTGTAGCGATACCAATAACGCCTGCACTGTGAGAGCTGGGCATTCCGCCTGCAGTGGTAAATATTTTAAAGTTTATT
>JAVBRY010000230.1:0-6693 GCA_031547505.1 Candidatus Gastranaerophilaceae bacterium
CCATAAATTTTTCGTGTTCTCGAATATTGAAAATGGTGTCCTCTATTTTGTTTTGGTTCATTTCTATAACTTTTTTGTAGGAATCCTTTAAGTTCGCAACAAGGTTTTTCATATACAAATATTTTTTGTGGCATTCAGGGCACTGAACCAGATGATCTTCGACAAATTCCCTTTCGTGTGAAGATATTTTGTTTTCTATATATCCGTTTAAAAGTGATGATACTTTTTTACATATTTCGTTTTGAGTCATTTTGATTCCCCTTCGGGTTTATAGGTTTACAAGTTTGAAATTTAGGCTATGTAAGATTTTAAATATTCCTGTAATTTCCCTCTCGCTCTTGCGATTCTGGATTTTACAGTGCCTACGCTTGTCTTTGTTATATCTGCTATTTCTTCATAAGAAAGTCCTTGAAACTCTCTCAGGACAATAGCAAGTCTGAATGAATCAGGAAGTTTGTGGATGGAATTTTCAATCATATCATTCAATTCACAGCCCAAACTGCTTTCTTCGGGGTTTTTGCAGTTTGCTTGAAGCTCAATAACATTGCACTTTTCAGTGACCTGATTCTCTTGTTTTTCAATAGAAACTGTTTGAGGTTTTCTGTTGTTTCGCCTGACATAGTCATAGAAAAGGTTTGTAACTATCTGGTTCAGCCAGCCTTTGAATTTTTTGGGCTCCCGCAGGTTTTTGATATTGCGGGACATTTTCACAAGAGCTTCTTGAGTTAAATCTAAAATATCCTCGCAATCCTTGCTAAGGTAATAAAATAAAGCATACACAGTGCCTTGATAGCGCTTTACCAACTCTTCAACGGCATCTGCATCACTGCTTTGTGCTTTGATGACGAGTTCTTCTGTTTCTAAATTTTTGTAGTGTTTCTTACCGAACAAAAGCACAAAATTCTCCATTAATAACTCATTGTTTTATGTACTCTTCAAACTACGAGAAACCAGTAAAATTTAATATAGCCTTTGTAGTATAATCAGGTAGAGAATCAAGGGTATATAAATAAGTGAAAAGAATTATTGACGCAAATTTGAATAGAGCTACTGAAGCGTTGAGGGTGCTTGAGGAAATAGCAAGGTTTTATCTTGATGACAAGAATCTTTGTGAACAGTTGAAAAATATCAGGCACGATATCTGCAAAGAATCTGACACAGAGTATGAAGAGCTTTTAAAATCGAGAAACACGCTCGACGATGTCGGCGTGGATGTTGAAAACAAAACCGAAAGGCTCGGAATAGAAAGCATTTTCAAGGCAAACATAAAACGCTTGCAGCAGGCTCTTCGGGTTTTAGCCGAATATTCAGAAAAGAATGATGTTTACGAAAAAGCCCGTTACGACTCGTATACGCTTGAAAAAGACATCTGGGAGAAATTGGAAATGAACTTAAATGCATATCGATTGAAAGATAAAAAACTATATCTGGTGACCAATTCAGACCAATTCGAATCGGAAGATGCATTCCTGAATGCTGTTGCATCATCTTTAAAAGGAGGTGTGGATATTGTCCAGCTTCGTGAAAAAAACAGCAGTGCAAAAAGAATTATTGAGCTCGGCAAAAAAATTCGTAACTTATGCTCAATGTATGATGCACTTTTTATCGTTAATGACAGAATTGATATAGCTAAAATCGTTGAAGCAGACGGGGTTCATCTCGGACAGGACGATGCTGACATAGAATCAGCTAGAGAAATTTTGGGCAAGGATACTATTGTAGGTATCTCCACCCACGAACCGGCTCAAGCACTAAAAGCCGTAGCGGATGGAGCGGACTATATCGGTGTAGGGCCTGTATACACAACCCCGACAAAACCCGGAAGACCTTCTGTCGGTCTTGAGTATGTAAAATGGGTGAGTGAGAATGTTGATATACCGTTCTTTGCGATAGGCGGGATTTGTAAAGAGAATTGTAAAGAAGTTATTGATGCAGGTTCGACGAGACTCGCTGTCGTAAGAGCAATAATAAACAGTGATTCGCCAGATTCAAGTGCAAGGGATTTCAAGAATAATCTTAAAGATAGCCCATGTGGGCAATACACATGTCCATGACATGTATTTAAAGTGTATGAAACACTAATATAGTGCCAAAACCTGTTTACAAAAATCCACAAAGGTCCTTTATGAAGTCCAATTGCCACACAAGCCACGTATTAGCTGGTTCTTGCGACCTGCCAAATCATCATGCATGCCTCGATAATCAAATAAAGAGGATAATGTTTGCGTGCCTAAAGCAGATTCACGTTCTTGATGACCAGACTAAAAAGCAAAAACCTCCGGATGAAGCTGTCAGAAGTAAATTAAAAGTTATTGACAACAACAAGTACAAAATTATTGCCTATCCGGATTCTGACCTCAAAGAAATCCTTTCCATTATGGACGCTTTACAAATTGATTATGTACCAATCGTGAAACATCCTTGGAAAAAAGAACTCGTAAAAGTCATGGACAAAAACGAAATCGAATACGAAATCAGAAAAGCTAACAAATAAGTGTCTTATCCATTAATTCCCTAAATAATATCATCAAAGTTTTAGAAGCAGACGAGAACGCATCTTTATGACGCTTGATGCTGTAATTTTCTGCAAAATTATAGACCGCTCCTCCTAGGCACCTTTCAAGCAACCCAATAACATATGGTTATTTTAGTGTTGCGTTGGTGCGAAGATTATTGTATTTGTTTTGGGTAAGCCCATTGCCTTCGGATGTAAGTTTGGTGTGTTTGGGTTGTTTAGGGCTATGTGTATTGGGTTGTTTGAAAGGCGCTGTCTCCCCCGCTAAACCCAAAGATTATAATATGCTGAGATACAGTTCTTGTCTGCTTTCGAAACAATCTAATCCAAAGAACTCACTGCAATCTTAATTTTATCATTGTAGTTATTTTTGATTGCATAAGTTAAATCGTTCGACGAATTTACCCAAAAATTCGACGCACAGAGGATTTTTGCATTGTTTGCTTCAGGTGATTTTAATTTCAAAACAAGCGGGTCTGTTCCTTTATGTCTTACCAGCAAATCTTTTAGTGCAATCATATCCTCAAACGCCAACTCATCTTCTATAGATAAAGTTACTATATTGCTGTTTTCAACGGGCTTCACCGTATCAACAATTATGTTGAACTGGTCTTCATCGCGTCTTTGGAGCTTGCCCGAAATGATTACTTTCTTCTCGGATTCAAGGAATGAGTTGAACTCTTGAAGGGTTTTGTGGAACGCAACAAATTCAACCTTGCCTGTTAAATCTTCTATTATCCCTGATTTTAAGAACTTTGTAGGATCTTTTTTCGTAGGGATTTGACGCACCAAACTCAACAAACCACATATGGTGACCAGTTTTTCATTCGGCATTTCAGAGAGTTCTGCAATGCTGTGTGTGGTCAAGAACGGAAGTTTATCTATTATGCTCGAGAGCGGGTGGCTTGTTACATAGAAGCCCAAAAACTCTTTCTCAAACATCTGAATCTGTTTATCATCAAATTCCTCATCACTTCCTGTCAATGTATATCCGCCAGGAGCGAACCCACCGGCAGTTCCCGTCGAAGCTGACATGCCTGCAAAAAGGCTGACCTGACCGAGCGCTTTAGCTTCTTGTTCTCTTTGTGCGGAAGCTACAAGCCCATCGAGGTTCTCTATGAGCTGTCTTCGGCTCTTTTCAATATTTGAGAATGCGCCTGATTTTATTAAGCTCTCAAGAGTTCTTTTGTTTGCGCATTTTCCGTCAAGACGTGAGCAAAAATCATACAGTGATTTAAATTCGCCATCTGCTGATTGACGCTCTTTTTCAACCAGTTCAACAACTGCTCCGCCGCAGTTTTTGATAGATGCAAGCCCGAATCTGATATTCTCCCCGTCAGGTGTGAAGTCAGCAGAAGATTTGTTGATATCGGGCGCGAGAACTTTTATTCCCATTTTCTGGCATTCTGCAATGTAAATTTGTGTTTTGTCCTGATCATTCGAGACGCTTGAAAGCAATGCGGACATATATTCCACGGGATAATGTGCTTTTAAATACGCTGTTTGATAGGCTACAAAAGCATACGCAGCAGAATGAGAACGGTTGAAGCAGTATGCAGCGAACTTTTCGATTTGTTCAAACAGTGTCGCAGCTGCAGCAGGCGCCATTTGGTGGTTTGCCGTACCTGCGATGAACAAGTCCTTTTGTTTTGCCATCTCATCGATTTTCTTTTTACCCATCATACGGCGTACCATATCCGCTTGTCCTAGCGAATAGTCAGCAAGTGATTGGAATATCTGCATGATTTGTTCCTGATAAACAATCGTACCGTATGTGTCTTTCAAAATCGGCTCTAAATCAGGGTGAGCGTATTGAATCTTCTGACGTCCGTGTTTTCTTTCCACGAAATCCTCGACCATCCCTGAATCAAGCGGACCGGGACGGAATAATGCAACAAGTGCGCCTAAATCCTCAAAAACACTTGGTTTCAAATCCTTAACAAGTTTCTTCATCCCGGAAGACTCTAACTGGAACACACCGTCCGTATCTCCGGCTGTTAAGAGTTCATAAGTCTTTTTGTCGTCAAGTTCAATGTTGTTTATATCAACATCAATCCCTTTGAGTTTTTTAATCAGCTTCACCGCATTATCAATAATGGTAAGGTTTCGTAAGCCCAAAAAATCCATCTTCAACAGCCCGAGTTTTTCTGTTTCGTTCATCGTATATTCTGTGACGATGATTCCCTCTTTTGATGGCTGGACCGGAACAATCTCATCCAACGGCAGCTTAGAAATGATTACGCCGGCAGCGTGCATGCCGATATTGTTTTTCAAACCCTCAATGGATTTTGCCATATCGACAAGTCTTTTTGCTGTCGGGTCGGAGTCATAGAGTTTTTTAAGCTCCATTCCATCTTTTAAAGCTTCTTCGATTTTTATGCCGGGAGTTGCAGGGATAAGCTGTGCCCACTGATTACTCTGCGCAAAAGGAATATCAAACGCTCTTGCTACTGCTTTCATAGCATTTCTTGCCGCCAATGTACCGAATGTAATAATCTGGCAAACCTTGTCAGCACCGTATTTGTTGGTTACATAGTCGATAACCTGCCCTCTTTTTTCAACGCAAAAATCTATGTCCACATCGGGCATGCTTACACGTTCGGGGTTCAAGAATCTCTCGAATAACAAATTGTGGCGAATCGGGTCTAGGTCGGTTATGCCCAGAGCATAAGAAACTACACTCCCTGCAGCAGAACCCCTTCCGGGTCCGACGGGAATGTGGTTGTCCTTTGCATAAGCGATAAAATCCCACACAATCAGGAAGTATTCGGCGAATCCCATCTCGTTGATTACGCTCAATTCATAATCTGCACGTTCTTTTAACTGCGGTGTGATTTCTTTATACCTTTTTTTCATCCCTTCATAAGTCTTAAACTCAAGATATGACTCGGATGTATGGTTTTTCGGCAATTCAAAATACGGAATGTGGTACTTTCCCATTTCAATTATCAAATGGCATTTGTCCGCAATTTCAACTGTATTGGCTATCGCTGTTTCAAAAGTCTCCGCATCCATCCAGCGAAAAGCATCACGCAGTTCGTCTACAGTTTTTACGTAAAACTGGTCGTTAGGGAAGCTGAACCTGTTCGTATCTTCTTTCAAAGAGTTTGTCTGGATGCAAAGCAATGTGTCATGCCAGTTTGCATCATCTTTTTTCAAGTAATGGCTGTCGTTTGTGATAACCATCTTGATATCTAATTCTTTGGCAACCTCAATCAAGCCGGGGTTTGAATACTTTTGTTTATCCAGCCCGTGGTCTTGAAGCTCGATATAGTAGTCTTCACCAAAAATACTTTTATAATATTTGGCGACTTCTTTTGCTTTTTTCTTGTCGTCCGCTAAAAGTGCCTGCGCAACTTCACCCTGAATACAGGCCGAAAGACAGACCAAGCCTTCTGAATACTTTTCTAAAAGTGCATGGTTTATTCTTGGTTTGTAATAAAAACCTTTGCAGTGCGCAGTGGAAGTGAGTTTTACAAGATTCTTATAACCTGTTTCATTTTTTGCAAGCAGAACAAGGTGGAATAGTTGTGTTTTAGCAGGATTTTTCTCCTCAATATCTCCGTCATAAACATAAAACTCAGAGCCAATAAGAGGTTTCACCCCTGTTTCTTTCGCCCTCATATACATTTCAACAGCACCGTACATTACGCCGTGGTCTGTTATGGCAACAGCCGGCATGTTGTTTTCTTTTGCATACTCACAGAGTTCTTTTATACGGATTGCTCCGTCCAAAAGACTGAACTCAGTGTGTAGATGTAACGGTACGTACTGCATATTTTCCAACCATATTCCCCACCACTATTAAAACATAGACCGCCATCTTTGTATATTAAGTGTTTACTATTTTTTACGTACCAACCTTAAAAATTGACCGGCTTCGCCGGAGACCCCGTGTCAAGCACGGGGCAACAAAAAATCAGGCTTCGCTTAGCTCAGCCAATTTTTACAGTTGGTCCTAATCTCTTCGAGACTATCGCTTCCAAATTTTTCTAAAAATGCATCAACGAGAACCGTTGCTATCATAGCTTCTGCAACTACCCCGCAAGCCGCTACAGCACAAGTATCCGAACGTTCAAAATGTGCTTCATAAGCTTCATGAGTTTTTAAATCCACGGATTTCAGTGCCTTCTTCATAGTCGGGATGGCCTTCATTGAAGCTTTAACAATAAGTCTTT
>JAVBRY010000100.1:0-5565 GCA_031547505.1 Candidatus Gastranaerophilaceae bacterium
TTTCGGGGCATCCGGAAACGGTGGCGGCGGCATGCGAAGCAGCCCATCTATACGGAACCTCGGCAAGCGGCAGCCGTGTGCTGGCAGGCGAAAAAACGCTGTATAGACAACTGGAGCATGCTATCGCAGACTGGAAGCATACTCAAGACGCCATAGTAGTGGTAGGTGGGTTCAGCACCAACGAGACGTTTGTTTCTAGCTTTTGCGGGGAAGGCGATTTGATACTCTATGATGCATTGTCTCACGCGTCTATAGTCTGCGGAGCGCAAGGCTCCCCCGCAGAAAAACGCGCGTTTGCGCACAACGATATTGACGGGCTGGAAAAGATACTTAGCGCGTATAGAGACAACTATGAAAAGGTATTGCTCGTTGTGGAAGGCGTGTATAGCATGGATGGCGACATTGCGCCCATACCCGAATTTGTGCGCCTAAAGAAAAAATATGATTTATTCTTGATGGTAGACGAAGCTCATTCGGGCGGTGTGATTGGCGAAAATGGCGGCGGGGTAGACGAATATTTTAAACTTGAGCCGGGCGATATAGACATAAAAATGGGTACGCTTTCTAAAGCGCTGGGGTGCTGCGGCGGATACCTTGCGGCGGATAGCGAGCTTATAGAGTATCTGCACTATATGATGCCCGGGTTTTTGTTTACGGCAGGTATGAGCCCACCGGTTGCGGGCGCTTGCCTAAAGAGCGTGGAAATAATCCGCCGGGATAATTCCATCGTGCAAAAGCTGCACAGAAATATAGAATACTTTACGCGCGAAGCAAAAGCACGCGGATACAACATATTAAACGCGGGCGAATCGGCAATTGTGCCTATTGTTATAGGGCAAGACGAAAGTGCGTTTTATGTTTCCAACAAAATGCTTAGCGACTACGGCGTATTTGTGCCTCCGGCAGTGTACCCAGCAGTACCACGCGGGCAAAGCCGCCTTAGGTTCTCTTTGTGTTCCGAGCATAGCATAGAGCAGCTGAAATATGCTCTGGACTGTCTTGCAAAAATCGAGTTTGGGCAGCAAGATATGCAAAACGATAAGCAAACTATTGTGATATAAAAAGTAGACTGATGCACGACGATTTGTTATTCATTGTGCATCAGCTTTTTTTCAATTATATAGAGCATTCTAAAGCAAATCCATTAGCTCATAGTCGTTTTTATAACCAGCTAATGGATTTGCTTATATTGTTCCAAAATTTATTTTATATTTCTAATTTTTCCACTATTTAATTTATTTTTCACCAATTACGTGTGTTTGACCAATAAATTTAGGATATCCATTATCTATATCGATTTTTTTCCCAAGGTATATTGTATATACTTGCTCATATTCATTTGTCATGCAATCAATATACATTATTGCAAACTTAATATATTCTTCATCTTCGTGAACCTCTAAACAAATCCTTTTACTTTCATTTATTTTGATAACTTCATTAAAAGCTATTCCACCAACATTTTCTTCTGTACGAACCACTAATGTGTTAGCAAATCCTCTACCTATGTTCTCTAAATTGACATTAAGTAATACCGTATTCCCTTTTGGTTTATTATTTTCTTTTGGACTATGATATATATTATAAATTTTTAATGAATTGTCCATTTTAGATGTTTGTGTAAATTTCTCATCCACTTCAGCTTTCAAAAAAGGCATATGCTCTGCACAACTTTTTCTCGCATCAGAATTGCGATAATATCTTATCGTCCATGCAACACCAATTACTGCCAACATGCCAGAAATAATACCGCCAATAATTCCTCCCCAATAAGATGCCATCGAACTTATCCATGCAGCATTTAAGTCATTTGTAACAGATAAACTATTAATAGATGTTTGAATTGAGTTTTGAATCTTAACAGTAATTGCTATAATTAAACCAATCGCAACAATCGCCAATAAACTTACTCTAATCCAGTGATTTGATTTATTTTTTTCAGTAATACCAAAACGTTCTCTTTCAACTTTAAGTCCATTTTTCATAATATCTGCCTCCATTTTTTACATTCAACTATAGCCCTATTTGTCCCAATATCTGATTCATATTTTTTGTCTACTCCTTGAAGTCTCGGGGGATTTTTACTCGCTAAAGCCCGTATTACTAAGAATCACGTTTAGTCGCTTGATATCATTGCGCAAAATGAGCATTGTATAGTTATACTTCGTTAATTCCACGGGAGTTATATAAGTATATTATAACAACAGTCCAAATTAAATGCAAGCACTCTACTGATTAATCATAGAAATGTCGATTTTAATTTATACTGTTTTACGAGCCGATATGAATTCATCAATGTCCGCGACGATGTATTTGTCCCCAAAAGAGTGTAAGACATAATAGAAGGATGCGAGGTAATCTAAAACACCAGAATCCTTGAACAGACGAAAAACTTCACTGCCTTTCATATGATGTTCGCTTTTATATCTTTCAAGACAGAATACCTTGAAATGCGCTATATCACTCATTTTGCAAGACCTCCAATCAATATTCGGGAAGCACAAGCTGCCCAGTTCTTGTTTCATTTTCCCATAGCTCATATAATTTTGCAACGCTATTGCTTAACAACCCAATATCCTGTTTTATTTGAACCCACACGTTCAATAAGCCCTGCATCTTTTAGCTCGCTCACAGCCCGTTTAATAGTTTTATCGGAAACACCGATTTGCTCTGCCATTTGCGCAGTTGTAATATGAGGGTTTTCTTTCAAAATATCTATTATTTTTTTACCATTTGAGGATATTTTTACGGGGACATTTATAGGGACATTTATAGGGACATCAGTTGTCTGCTTAACAAGAAGATCACGATTTCTTAAAATATTATTTTCTGCTAGCAAAAGATTCCCAAAAAATCGATCAAGATATTCCTGCGATGCATGAATCCCTAACTTGAGATTATTATAATTCGCACGCATCAGGGCATTTCGGAAATACCAAGCGTTTTGCGCGAAAATATCGTTTGTTACATCAAAGCCAAAGGTGCGCAAATATTTTATTGTAAACACAGCCGTGGTGCGAGTATTGCCTTCACCAAAAGCGTGAATTTGCCATAAGCCAGATACGAATTTAGCAATATGCTCTGCTGTTGCCGTCATAGAAAGTCCCTTATAACTAAACGCTTTTTCCTGTGCAAAATCGTAATCAAGGGCATCGCGGATACTCCCGGCACTTGCGTAATAAACCGTTTCGCCGTTTAACACCCATTCACTCTTGCTAATATTATAATCTCGAATTTTTCCCGCAAAGTTATATAGCCCCTCGAACAAGCGACGGTGTATGGCAATATATTCAGCAGGAGAAAAGGAGAACGTCTTTTCCGCCAGCAGCATTGCAACCCGTGCGGAAACTTTATCCGCTTCCTCCGTGCGTGTTTTATCATCGACTGGGACAGGACGAGACTTATAATAACCCTCAATAAGCTTTTGCGCTTCTTCCAGCGTTATATCCCCGTTAATGTTTTTATTAGCAGTTTCAATTAAATAGTCTGACGTTGTAAGCCCATCAACTTGTTGCAACCCGATAGCTGTATGCCAAACATATCCGCGCTCTTGCTGCTCCGGCTCGCCTTGTTTCATATAATTTTCAAGATCAGTCACTATATTTTCCTCCATATGACTATTATAGCACATGAACGCTAAACAATTGACCGCGTTTTAATCACTTTTGTAACCAATCAGGCTCGTAATATTCACCTAATACGCTTACTTCTATTATACCAAAAGTCCTTTTAAAATTAAACATCAAAAAAAACCGTAAAATCGGGCATTTTTTGGCACCCCGGCAGGAATCGGACCTGTAACTGTCCCTTAGGAGCAAGGTCAGCATATTATATTTGGCGTGTATTTGAATATCATAGAATATGCTAAAACCCGCATAACTGCAGGTTATTTCATATGTTGTGAGTGTAACGGAGCATCGTTTGGTATCACGCAAAAACACGCCGTGTTTTACATTCCAATTAGCAAATGATTAGCAAGACATATTATGTAGCTTTTATTTGTATGATACTGTCCCTAATTTTATAGGTAAAGCGCTAATAATTTCTTGAAACGCTTGCATATCATTTTGAGGTTGTTTCCAAACATATTGTTTTAACAAATCAGGCACTTGTCCGGTTTTACCATCTTTTTCAAATACTAATGGAATAATAGAGAACTTCTCCTTTTTTGACATTTTTTCTGTTATAGCATAATTAATCTCAGTTTCTAAAAACCCTTCATCTATATAATTAGGCGTTATGAAAAAAACGGCGGCACATGAATCTTTAAATCCTTGTAAAATACCTTTGTGTAAAACTGTGCCTGCAGGCATGGCATCTTCATCGAGCCATACATCAAAGCCTAATTGAGTTAGTGTAGATTTATATTCTCTTATCATTTCTTTATCTGCACCTTTATGGCTTAAAAATATCTTCATTTTAATTATTCCCATTACTATTTCATGATATATTAAAAGTTTCATTAATTCATTTTGAAGATTTGTACCATGAATATTTAATATTACAACCGAATCTTTATTAGATGAACAATAGCTACCTCTCAAGTTTTCTCTTATAGTTTCAATGTTGGAATCATTTATTTTGTCATATCCTATTATACTTGAATTAAAATCAACGATACCACAAGATGTCATTGAAGCGTTTCCGGTTTGTTTAAAAATACAAATTATATATCCATCATATTCTCCGTTTAATAAGTCGTGTCCAGATAATATTGGCCAAATTGATAACTTGTTTGGATATTTAGCGGTAACTATCTTTTTATATTCTTCAAAAATTATATCTCCTGCTGTTCTGTTTTCCGACATACTTTCACCTCATATATTTTTTATCCTATTATCTTTAAATACTGACCCATCCGCTCATCCACATATCCGGCAATCAACTCCACCATTTTCCCGGCATCACCGTCACGATAGTAAGCATCAAAAGCTTGATAGTATTTTTTTCGGTCGGTGAATTTTACGTTAATCGGTGGATAACCGTTCTGCATCAAATCAAGATTCAAAATAAGCCTGCCGGTTCGTCCATTGCCGTCTATAAAAGGGTGAATACCCTCGAAATCAAGATGAAACTTTGCGATGCGCTCAATAGGGTGCATTGCTTTTTTATTTTTGTCGTTTTTACGAATTAGTTCATTCATCTGCGGTTCAATCAAATAGGGTTGAGGAGGTTCATGCGCAGCGCCCATAATCCTCACAGGGATTTGACGATAAACACCTTTATCTTCTGGTCTGTCCATCAAAACAAGGGAATGAATCTGCTTGATTTCACGCTCGGTAATTGATTTACTGTCTGAAACAAGACTTTGCACATAAATGAATGCGTCTTTATGCCCAACCGCTTCCAAATGGTCTTTGAGCGGTTTTTTGTCTATCGTAACGCCTTCCAGCACCATTGCGGTTTCCTGTAAGGTCAGGGTGTTACCCTCAATAGCATTGGAGTTATAAGTAAATTCCACAAGAAATTCATCTTGCAAACGCTGTAATTCGCCTTCAGTTAGGGGACGGCATTTATTAAGTTCCAATTTTTTTGCGTCTATACTTAAAAACAGCATTGCAAAAG
>JAVBRY010000022.1:0-3084 GCA_031547505.1 Candidatus Gastranaerophilaceae bacterium
CCGATGCTAACCGGTATCATCACAGGGGATTTGGTTTTGAATGAACGCATAAAAAACTATATGGATTTGTGCACGGGATGTAATGCCTGTAAGGAATTTTGTCCCAGTGATATTGATGCAAGAGAAATATTCACCGCTGTGAAGTCGCAGTATTATGATTCTCATAGTATGAATATGTTTGAAAAAATCGTGTATTCATATTCTTTCTTTAAGTTTATTTTGAGGTTTAACAAAGCAGCTTTTAATCTGTACAGGTTCTTTCAAGTCGACAAATTTGTGGATTTTTTCTATCCGCTGTTTTCAAAGATTGGTTTGAAAAAAACATTTTTGTTAAATGCTTTGATAAAAGAACGGGTGAAATCCCACAATAATAAAGCGTGTACAGAAAATAAGAAGAGTCTGAAAGCAGTTTATTTTGCGGGCTGTTTTAATGATTATATGAACCTATCCTCAAAGAACGCCTTGAAGAAAATATTCGATGAATTAAATATAGAGCTTGTTGAAAAAAACTTTGAATGCTGCGGTGTAACATATCTGAGCGCAGGCAAGATGGACGAATATGAAAAACTTATGCACAAGAACCTTGTGGTGCTTTCAGATGAATATGATTATGTGCTGACTGATTGTGCGTCGTGCAATTATGTTCTAAAAGAGTATAAAAAATATTTCCCGAATGAAAAAACAGAGAAGCTGGCACAAAAGACAATCAATGTACTGGAGTTTCTTAAAGATAAAAAAATCACTGCAAACAAACCAATCTCTGTGACTTTTCACAAGCCCTGCCACGAGGATTTTGATATAGTTGAGTTCATCAAAAACATAGAAAATATAAACTACATTGAAGCAGACGGATACGATGAATGCTGCGGTTTTGCGGGAATGTTTTCTATCAAACACCCTGATATTTCAAAAGAAATCTCAAAAAAGAAAGCTCAAAAATTATTAAACACAAATACAGACTGCATAATAACAACATGTCCGGCATGTTCTTTGGGGATAAACCAGGGATTAATCGAAAATACAGATAATCCCGCCGCCAAAAACAAGCCGGTTTATAATTTGATTGAATTTATTGCCTTAAATTGTACGGTCTTTTAGGATACAGTCTTAAGGTTTACCTCTTTTGATTCCGCAGAGAACCAATGTTCCTATTATAGATGTAGCCAAGCCGATAATTGGCCAGGTGTAATTTGGTTTTGGCGGATTGACGAGCTTTTCAAACGAATCAGCAATTTCTTGTCGATTTGTATCATAGTTGTACTCAGACATGTACTTTGTCATGTTAGTTCTCGCAACTGCATTAGGAGGATAACCATAACTCGGCACAGATGGGCTGGAAATTGTAGACATAATTTTATAACCTTCTACTTCACTACATATTTATATAAAAACAATTGGTCATCAGAAATTGCCTAAATCCATAGAGTCACTATTTACAAACTTAATAATAGAGGGTAATGATGGTTATTCCCTGTAAAAATGCTTTTGTTGCCCCCTCACCCCATCCCTCTCCCAATGGGAGAGGGTGCAAGAAGCGTGTAGGTTGGGTTTTAACCCAACAACTATATCTGTCGGGTCAAGACCCGATCTACAGAATTATTAAAATAGTTAACAAACTCCTCTGACTCGTTGACATTACACCATGTTTATAATTTTATAATAGTATATCTTGCCGTAACATTTAGGGTCTGTGCTGGATTCCGGTGATACTCAGGATATGGCGAACGAAGCGCCGTTGCTGACTTCGAAGACTGTCGGTCGGGTCTTGACCCGACAATAAATAAAATAAAATGTAATTAAGGAGAATCTATGCCAACAATTTCACAATTGGTTAGACGCGAACGTAAAACTATAAAAGAAAAAACTAAATCACCAGCTTTGGAAAACTGCCCGCAAAGACGCGGTGTTTGCACCAGAGTATACACTACTACACCTAAAAAACCTAACTCTGCTTTGAGAAAAGTAGCTAGGGTTAGACTTACTAACGGATTTGAAGTTTCTTCATACATCCCGGGTATCGGCCACAACCTTCAAGAGCACTCTGTTGTTCTTATCAGAGGCGGAAGGGTTAAAGATCTTCCCGGTGTAAGATACCACATCGTTAGAGGTACGCTTGATACTGCGGGTGTTGCTAACAGAGCACAAGCAAGATCAAAATACGGTGCTAAAAGAGCTAAGAAAAAGTAAGGCAGTTGTAGGCGAATGAAATGAGCCATACAAATGTCTTATCCTGAGCCTTAGCGAAGGATTTCCGGCGAGAGCCGGTCAAGATTTTAAACTTAGCAACAAACAAGTGATTTAAAAACAATTAAAGGAAATACAAATGTCTAGAAGAAATAAACCACCAAAAAGAATACCGGCTCCGGATGCGATATTTAACAGTGTTGATATTGCTAAGTTCATCAACAGATTGATGAGACGCGGTAAAAAATCTATAGCTGAGAGAATTTTCTATTCTACAATGGAAAACATCAAAGCGAAAACAAAAGAAGAACCGACAGAAGTATTCAAAAAAGCTTTGACAAACACTACGCCTTTGTTGGAAGTCAAAGCAAGAAGAATCGGCGGTTCTACATACCAGGTACCTATCGAAGTTAAACCTGACAGAGGTATGGGTTTGGGCTCTACGTGGATGATTGAAGCTGCTAAGAAAAGAAACGGCAAATCAATGATTGATAAATTGACTGCTGAAATTCTTGATGCTTCTAACGGAAACGGTGCAGCTTGTAAGAAACGTGAAGATACTCACAAAATGGCTGAAGCTAACAAAGCTTTCGCTCACTACAGATACTAATCGACTAAAAATCGGCTGAAGAATGAAGCCTGATTTTTGTCGCCCCGTACTTGATACGGGGTCTCCGGCGAAGCCGGTCGAGATTATAAACATTTTAAAAAACAGGACCTAAGTCCTGTTTTTTGTTTATTCAACTCCAAATAAATCTGAACGAATATCAGTAAGATGATTTTTCAAATTGCGAAGACGTTTTGAAATTAGTTCTGCAAGTGTCATTTTATCAAATTTTTTAATATTATCATCATTTTGAAGAATTTCTAAAAGTATGTTGTATAGACTTTAATTTAAAA
>JAVBRY010000084.1:0-5847 GCA_031547505.1 Candidatus Gastranaerophilaceae bacterium
GGGTCTATGTATTTTAGAAAGTAGGGTAGACTACTATTTACTGTCTAAGTTATAAAGATAGCCAAGTTGTAGGTCAGGGCAATTAACTGACAAAATAAACAAAAATCAGAGTGGGCTTGCTGGCCCACCACCATAAAACGCAAAGTAGGTTGGGTGTAATCCAACAAATAATAAACTATAAACCCAAAAAAGAACCCCGTAGCTCAAGCGCCCGGGGTGTTTATATTTGTTCATAGGTAGTTGAATTTCATATCAGTTAGTTTTAATTATTAGTTCATTGCTAATTGGTTTTTGTAGAAAGAGCTGTTAGCAATTTTGTTTTGGATTAAGTCGTTGCCCGGCTCAGAAGCTAAGTATAAGTTGCTGAGGTTGTTCAAACGAGTGATTAAAGCGTCGTTGCCGTATTCTTTATCTTTTTTAAGAGAGTTCCAGTATTTAGCTTCAGTTGTAGTAGCTTTTACTTCTTCTTGAAGAGTTGGAGCTGCGAGTTTGTGCATACTTTCGTGAGCGATTAAACAAGCTACTGCTTCAGTTGCAGAGTATTTGTATTTGTTGTTGATAAGAATATACATTTGGCTGCCTTGTTTAGCTTTCATAGCGTAGTAGTTAGCGCCTGACATAGACATCATAGAGAAGTCATAGAACATAACTTTAACTTTCATTTGAGAAAGGTTATTGATAACTTCCTGACCACCGTTAGCTTCAAGCATATTCAATGCAGCGTTGATTCTTGAATCATTAGTTAAATTATTAAAATTAGTTGCAAATGCACTATTAAATGACAGCACAAATAGCGCTATGACGAGGAATACTCTTTTCATAAATTCACGACCTTATAAACATATCTCTTGTAATCTTGTACTGTTGATATCGACTAAAAAGATGAGGACTTTAGTGTCAAAGTCACCTTTGTTTACAATTCGTAATAATGAATGTGCATAATGCGTATATAGTGCATATCTCAGGAGTATATACTTTGTCTTAATATAACTTAAATTTTCGTAATAAACTTTACAAAATCTCGAATGTCAACCGCTTTTAGGTGTAATAATGACAATTGTTCTAGGCATATTTGCAATGTCGAAAATTCCTCAAAAAACTTTTTTAAATAAAAAAATTTTTTATCTTCAAGCATGCTAAAAATTGGAATTAAGCGTTATTCTGTACAAACGCAGGCTTTTCAGCTCATTTTTATAAAAATTAACAATATGAGTCATAAATAATTTTTTGTGTAAAAATATTGCTATAAAAAGGAATTATAAGAAAAACCACGGAATAGTAACCAGAAAGAGGAAAGTATGAAAAGAATTTTAGCCACTTTGGTCGCATTGTTTGTCAGCGCAACAGTTTCTTATGCTGCTACAACAACAACCTGGGATTCAGCGGCACAATTGACAAGAGTAAACACTATAGGCAACAAAATCCTTACGGCTAACAAACTGCCGTCAGGTATTACATTCAAAATCTCTGAAGAGGACCACGTTAACGCTTACGCGAACATAGACAAAGAAGTCTATGTATACAAAGGTCTTTTGGAGTTCGTAGCAAACGATCAGGAACTTGCGGCTGTAATAGCACACGAAGTAGGGCACATCATAAATGCGCACTGCTCAAAACAAACACTTATCAATGCGGCTACAAGTATGGCTGTGACTTCAAACGCAGTCAGCAGCACAAAATACGCTACCGGTGCTCAAGCGGCACAACAGTTGACAATGTTAAAAATGAGCAGAAACGATGAATATGAAGCTGATTTAACAGGTGCTGAACTTATGAACAAAGCGGGTTATGACCCTAAAGCAATGATTTCCGTTTTGAATAAAATTTGTGAAAACTCAATGGATATCCTTTCTACGCACCCATCAGGCATCAATAGACTTATGAATATCTATGATTATATGTCTTATGCTTACCCTGCAACGATGAAGACTACTTATGCTACTGATTCTTACAAAAATGCTATAACAGCAATCAATGAAAAAGTTACAGCAAGAAACGCTAAGAAAAACGGGCAAGAAAAACACGATAAAAACATGAAAAAACTTGTTGATAAAAGACAAAAACAACAAGCGAAATACGCAAGAACTTCAGATCCTTGGACAAGTTCAGTAAATGCGGTTAATACAACAATAAACACGCTTGATGCGTTGAAATTAGTAAAGTGACAAAAAAAATCAGGTTTCAGCAAAGCTGAAATCGATTTTTTGTCATCCTGAGGTGTAGCCGAAGGATCTCCGGCTATAGCCGGTCAACAATTTAGCTCAAATAAACGGTCATAAACTAAAAAAGGGGGACTAAAATCCCCCTTTTTATTTTTAAACTTATATTATTAGCCTACAATGTGTATGTTCTTGCCTAATGAACTTAAAGTACCGGCTGTATTTCCGCCAGATTCAGACGTTTTAAAAGTACGTTTCATTGCTGCAAAAAATGCATCTGCAAGATCTTCAAGTTTTAATTTTTCGAGCCTCTTCTCAACATGAATTCTCATTTCATCACTGGTTTTAGGGTCAAAAGCTAATTGTACCAGCTCTATGTTTGCCTGCATAATCTTGTTTTCCAAATCCAATACACCTTTGTGTGCTATAAAAGCCTCTTCAGGTATCACATTTGTTTTTGGCTTTTTAGAAACAAGGATAATCTTTTTGAGTTTTTGTCCAAACCCTTGAACTATACTTCTAACCTTCATCGGTGTCTCACTTCATTCCTTTTGACTTTTCGCTTTTTCGCATTACCAATATAGCACATAGGAAAATCAAAAAAAATACTTTTTTTAAGTTTTATTACTATGGTTATAGTAAAATCCGGTTTTAGTCTGATTTTATAGGATAATAAGAGTAGTTTGCTATCTTAGAATTAAAAATACACAAGGAAACCCCATCTATGAAGATTAATAAAATAGGCTATAGCCAGTCTTTTAAGGCAATTTTGCCTAAAAAAACAGAAGAAGCAGCTATGCGTGATGCTGAAAAACAAGGTGATGAGACATATATGGAAGAGCATATTAAACGAATAAGCTCGTATGGCGATGACAAAACCGTCCTGCATTTTAGTTCCTTCCCGTCAGACAACGATAAAAGGGCTTTGGTGCTTTTATATGCATCAAATGAAAGACTGCCTGTCAGCAAAACGAAGGCTTCAGGGGAGTATCTTCCTTTGTTTGTCAGCCACAATTCAGAATATACGCATATAGGTGACGCTGACGCAGCTGACCGTATCACTATGATAACCCCTGGCAGGGTCAATAAATGTGAACAAAATATGTTTAGGGATATCATAAGAGACAATGGATTGGATCCCAAAAAAGAGCTTGCACAATTAAAGGACAAAATTTCTGCTCAAACTTATAAAAATTTCCTAAAAGCAGTATTTGAACTTGAGGATATGGGTTATCAACCGTCTAAGAACTATCGGAAGATTAATACCCTCAGGGCAGAAGCGTAAATAATCATAGAATGCCTAAAATCTCTACACCTTCGGGCAATTCAATTTTTTGCAGGTCTTGCTTAAGTTGCTAATGTAATAACTTAAGGAGAAAACTATGGCAAAATACGGTATAGAGATTGTCAAAGCGGCGGGTGTTGATGTGGATAAATTATTGGAACTGCTTATAAAAAACGCTGCATCCGAGCTTTCAACGTATTATCACTACACAATTTTACGTTCAAACCTAATCGGGATAGATGGAGAATCTTTAAAAGAGATTGCTGAGATGGCGAGAATTGAAGACAGAAACCACTTTGAGGCATTGGTGCCGAGAATCTATGAACTTGGCGGAAAACTGCCGGATTGCTTGTGCACATTTTATGAAGGTGCTTCCTGCTCGGCTGCACATTTGCCTGAAAACCCGACAACAGAAGAAATTTTAAAAGTTTTGGTAGCTTCTGAAAGATGTGCTATGGGCGGATATAACGAGATTTGTAATATGACTGCAGGCAAAGACCATAGAACATATGACCTTGCGATGGCGATTTTGCACGAAGAAACAGAGCATGAATCGTGGTTCTCCGAGTTTCTGGCTGAGGGTCCTTCAGGCCATTTCAACCGAAGAGGAAAGTCTTCACCGTATGTAAGAAAATTTATATCTTAAAATAAAAAAGCCCCTGTTTCGGGGCTTTTCTTGTATAATTAATTTGTAAGTTTATCCGGAGTTTGAATAAGTGAGATTTTTTATTAGCACCTTAGTTTTCATCGTATTTCTTGTATTTTCAAATGCAGCACAGGCGTCTGAGTGCACAGATTACTTGTCAAAAATTTATACCGAAAACTACGGCAAAAAAGTTTCCATCCATCCTTCAAGCACATACGAAGAACGAATCCAAAAATTCGAAGGCTATGTAGGTAAACAGTTCGTATCCACAATCATAAACGGCAAAGGCTATATGAGAACATCAATGTTGAAACAAAAATACGTCGGATATGTCTGTATGTTTGAAAAAGACGGAAAAATTGTGTGGGGCGAGGTTTTGGGGAATGACTAAATGGGTTATATAATACGCCAGGAAGCAGAAAAAGATATACAAGCTGTCTATGACCTTAATAAAGTTGCATTCGAACAGGGATTAGAGGGTGGCTTGGTTAATGCACTTCGAAAATCTGATGCCGATGTAATCTCTCTTGTTGCGGAATCAGACGGTAAAATTACAGGACACATAATGTTTTCACCGGTTTATATTGATGGTGAGGTTGCAGGCATGGGGCTCGCTCCTATGGCAGTACTTCCCGGATACCAAAAACAGGGAATCGGCTCGGCTCTTATAGATGAAGGACTAAAAATCGCACAAAACAAAGGATATTCACTGGTGGTAGTTCTGGGACACCCTGAATATTATCCGAAATTCGGTTTTGTGCCCGCTTCGAAATACGGCTTGAAAAGCACTTATGAAGTTCCTGATGAGGTCTTTATGGCAATCAATTACAATGAGTATGTCTGGGATTATAAAACGATTCATTACAGGGATGAATTTAAAATATTTGATTAAAATAGCGAATGAAAGGATAAAATTATGAAAAAGACACTTATTATGACGTTACTGCTGCTTTGTGCCGGTACATTATCCGCAAATGCGGTAGTTGTACAGTCTCAAGCTTGCCCGTGCCCTCCTTGCAACAAGGACAAAGGTACTATTTCGGTTAACACATCAGCTGAAAAGGATCTTGTGCCCGATATCGGCGAGTTGTCTATCCTGATAGAAACTTCAGACTCAAAATCTATGCAAAAAGCCACTGTCGCAAACAAAGAAATATCCGATAAAGTCTATGCAGAGCTCAAAAAGATGATTAATGTTTCGAACGGCGACTATGTCAAAACCGCTAATTTCAATGCCGCACCTGAATATAAATACTCGAACAGCAAAAGCACTTTGAGCAAATATAAAGTCACAAACAATGTTGTCGTGAAAACAAAATCAATCGAAAAACTTGGAGAAATGATTGATAAATCTATAGCCTTAGGCGCTACAAGTGTAGGAAGCCTGACATTCTCTGTCTCTAACTATGATACAGAAGTCGAAGGACTTATTTCTGCTGCTTCCCAAAAGGCGTATACTCAGGCACAGGCAGCACTAAAACCCGCACAGACGAATATTCTGGGTGTGAGCTCAATCTATGTTAATTCAAGCGGCAGCAGATCGAGATCTCCTCAAAGAATGATGCTCTCTAAAGCAATGGATATGGCATGTGAAGAAGAGTCAGCTCCTGAGCCGACATACACGACTATCGAAGCCGGAACGCTGAAGCTGACTGTCAGCGTGAATGCGGTCTATCACGTTAAAGTACCGAACTAATATGATTGTCATGCCTGTGTAAACAGGCAACGCACAATCTTTTAATATACATTATTCAAGC
>JAVBRY010000052.1:0-5233 GCA_031547505.1 Candidatus Gastranaerophilaceae bacterium
ACATAAAAAAGTGTTATATTTTCCCTTGTGATGCAGTAAATTTTATATGAGACCAATTCATATAATCATTAACATGATAAACTATAATCCAAGATTGCGCTACCCCTCATCAGTATGAGTGTAAAGATTTTTTTACACAAATTTATAATGAAAAATGAACAAAGAAAATATATGTAGCAATTTATTTTTTGTTTGTGTTTTATAGAAATATGCAGGCAGATATTGTATAATTATTTAGGGGTAAAAATGGACATAAATAGAATAAATACATCCCATACTCACACTAAAAGAGCAACGAATATGAACGAATCAAATACTGAAAAAACTCTTTATAATCAGGTTGAAACTCTGGTCAATCAGCTCAAAGCAGATGCTAAAGACAAAATGTCAGAATTTGGCATATTTCCTGCTTTTTCGGTGTCCGTGCCTTGTAATACCCCAAATGTATATCTAAAAGAATATTCGCTGGAGATATCTATGAACGATTATGATACAGAGCGAATGCTTGAAGCTGTTTCCATAAATCCACAAGGCAAAAAACAAACTATACCACTTGCATATGGTACAAAACAACACATTCTCGATTATTTAGAAGATGATGAAAATAAAAGCCACATATTAAAAGCATTTTTGAAGTTTGGTGATTATCCAAGAGACTGAGTTTAGCTCTTTATTTTTTATCTTGTAACATCTCCTTAACAAATATAAAAAATCCTTAAAGAAACGGAAAGACATGTCGATATTTTAAAATAAGTATCGATATAGAAAGACGTCTATTTAGGAAAAATGGTGGAAAGTGTTAGAGACAAGTTAATAGCACAGGTTGCACAGTCAAAAGGCTGTTCAATTTCTGACGCTCAAAAACTCTGTGACGGCAAGACCGAATCACAGATTGAAAGCATGCTTCAGACACTGATTTCCGGGGACAAAGAGGTAGAGACAACAGGATTTAATTTTATAAACCCTGCTCAAATGGCATATTCAGGCAATGTTTGGGGGGCAGGAACTACAACGGGGAATCAAGATGGGTTTGTCGTCAATTCAGCTGCGAATAAGGCACCTGAGCCAAAATATTCGGAGACAGAGGCTATGGCTATCGAACTTTTAGAAGAGATGATTCGCAATGCCAATTCGGATTTAAAAATACAAGACAAAAAAGACGGCTGGATTGCTTCGGCGGTTAATTTTGTTAAAGAAGGAAATTATGTTAAGGCAAGCGCTTTATACCACATGGGGCTTATAAATCAGGATGCTTTTAGAACAGAAAACGCAAAATCTAACGTACAAAAAGCCATTGCAGATACTCAAAAAGATATAGATCAACTTCAAAAGGCAGCGAGCGGTCAGCTGGATTATGTGGATTGGACGGGCACAACACGCGAAGTAACATTCAAAGATACTTTCAAAAGACAACGCGGTGTTGCATTTTCTGAAATAAATATTAAAGATTGTGACGAAAAAGCAACGACTTTTGCTCATACCAAGGGTTCAAAAGAGACTATAGAAAATATGAAGACTCGTCTAGATGAAGCTGTTACCGGTTATACAAATCACCAGGACCACCAGGCGATTTTAAAAGCGTTTAATATGCTTGAGATAACAAGCAAACAAGATATCAATGCCGTTTTAAAAGATGTCGAAGAAGCAAATAAAGACAACCCTGTATTTAAAAAATACGGCGGAAATTTGAGATTGGAACAGGTTAACGGTGTTGGCGGCAAAAAAGAATACCGTATATTTAGAGATGGCGCAAATAAATCAGATGCGATTACTACCGAGCATGCAAAGCTGATATGCGACGAATTAAAACTTCGTTTGAATAAAGGTCTTGCAGCATCTATCGGTATACCTGATAAAAACAGGGCTGATGCTTTTGATGCAACCAAAGGTATGCCTGAAGAAATTAAGATAGAAGATATGTATAAGGAGCAAACAAATGAAGAGTTAGAGACACTTATTCAGGCGAAATATGATGGTGATAAGAAGTCATACGAAGATTCATTCGCAAAAGCATACGGAAAAAAAGAACTAAAAACGCTCTCTGAAAAATATATGGAATCACAGGATAAAGGTGTTGCGTATGTTGAAGGTGCAATAGACGTAGTATCTATGGCTACGATGTTCGTTGGCGGCGGAGCTGTGTTATCAGGAGCCAAGGCACTTGAAAAAGGTGTGCGAGTAGCAAGCGCTGTACGTAAAGGCGGAAATATTTATGAAGCGGCAAATGCGGCTACCAAATTCACAAAGCTTGCGAATGTCACAGCAAAAGTAGGTGAAACCGGCATAGCTATGAAGGGTGCAATGGGTGCCACTATACTCAACCCAACGCAGATTGCAGATAAAATGACCAGCGAAGAAGGAATAAGCGCCGAGGACTGGGATGCATATGCAGGCGGAGTCATACAAAAAGCAGGATTTATGGCTATGGGTATGGGTGCCGCAAAGGTAGGTGAATTTGCGGGTTCTATGGTTAAAACCAAGGGGCTTGTCAACTTGCTTAAAGGCTCAGGACGTACTACTGATGAGATAGTGGACATTGTCACAAAGAACCCGGTGAAGTTCCCTCCGGATATTGTGAAAAACCTTACCAAGGTGAGAGAATTTTCCGCATTAACAAGGTTTTCTACAGAGATGACGGTAGATTTGATGACCACATCTGCTGTTATGCCTGACGGTGCTGAAAAGATGGATTATGTAATGTCTTTTGTAGGTGCGCTCTCCGGCGGGCAGGCACAAAGAGCTCTCGCACCTATGAAAGAAGGTACGAAAATAAAACATATACAGTCAGCATTTGACGGGATTGATATAAAACTCAGCGATGCTGAAGCGGCTCGTGTGGTTAAAGCTATGGAAGCAAAGGCAAAGTCCGCTTCACATGAATCTAAAGCTCCTCAAGATGCTACTGTTTCAGAGAAATTTGAATTTGGTGAAACACCTATTATTGACAGAATTTTAGCTATGCAAGAACCCGAAACTAAAATGGCCCCTTATTTTAATAAATCAGGGGCACAGATGGAAGTCGGGGAGAATCTTGATATGCTTCTTGCTCACATAAAACAAAACGGTAAGCCAACAGATGAAAATCTCCATAAAGTCGGGCTTTACGCAGGAAATATGATGCCTGACGGTACATATTTTTCTTTAAATCACACAAAAGGCAAGGAAAAGATTCTATATATTGTCGATTCTAACGGCAACGGTAAGTACCTCTACGGTACAAACAAAGAAAATATTGCCAAAATAGATGAAATTGTGGAGCATATGTCTAAAATGACGCCTATTGAAAGCAATTCACTGCACTACAAAGACATACAAGAACGCATAAAATCAAGCGGCAAGACTGCTAATGAAGTCATTGACGAAATGATGATAGAAAGAGAAGCAAATAGGACAATATCTACGATAACTCGAATATATAATAAGGACACTGAGATTCTTGAATTAGTAAAAAAATCACTAGATGAAGGAAATACTGAATTATTGAAGGATGTGACTTCAACATATGATAAATATAATGAAGCAAAGTTTAATCCGGAAACCGGTGAAAAGTTTGATGATGTTTCTAAAGCTGAGTTTATTAAAGATAAGCTTTTGAAATTAGGCGCAGATAGAAATCTCGATAAAATAATTAAAAAATTGGAATTAAATACCGAACAAGTAAAAGCATTAAAAGAGCAGGATTTACTATCCAAACTTGAAAAACTAACTGAAGATGACATACATCATCTTAGTATGCTTAATAAAGATAAGTGGGGCAATTTAATTGAGCGTGATTTGCTTCAAGAAATTTCCGGCAGACAGAAACCTTTGTCGGGAAAAGACATGGTTCATTTGGCAAGTGCTGATGATGCAAAATGGAATAACATCAAAGAACGAAATTTACTACAAGATATTCCCGGTCGCGACAAGCCTTTTAGCGGACAGGAAATTATTACTCTTTCTTCAATTGAAAAATGGCAGAACGTGCTCGATAGAAAGTTATTATTTGTCGAGGGAAGAAACAAACAATTTATTGGTAGAGAGATAGCTGAGTTGTCTAAAATATCTGACGCAACATGGGTTAACATAGAGAATCGAAGTCTATTGAATGTTCTTGGGAGAAAAGAACAGCTGGCTGTGGATGATATTGAATATTTAGCTTGTATGTCAGATTCCAAATGGAATCTGATTGAACGTCGAAAATTCTTGCAGGATGTCGAAGGCAGAAGAAGTATTTCTATTGACGAACTCGATGAGTTTACAGAACCGGGGGCTAAGCCGCCAAAGGATTTATTTAAACCTGAAGCAGAAGCTGCTGTTAAAAAGACAACTACAGTTGTGACAAAGCCTGTTGAAGAAATCAAATATGAATATGATTCCAGATATGTAGTTACTGACGCGCAAGGAAATCATATTCTGAATGAAGCGGGTAAAGAGGCTGTTATAAAAGCTGCGACTGAAATACGCGAGCGAGGTTTGCAGGTGCAGCAAGAGATAATCAATCAGGTTGAAAAGAGCGGATTTGGTACCATAGGTGAAAATATGGGCTCCAGAGTAAAAAGCGTTCAGGGTATAAGTGATAAGCTCGAAAGAATAATGCTTGATTCCAAAGAACCTGTCAATTTCGAGAAAGCCGTTTCTGAGATTTATGATGCAGTCGGAACAAGAACCAAGATAGACAATTTTGATTACAAAAATGATCCTGAGATAGTCGCACTTCTTAAAAGCGGTCCGGATGGGAAACGAGCAGCTATTATAAAAGCTGCAGAAAAACAGTCACAAAAGTGTTATGACATGATTAAGGCTCAAATAGAAGCTCAATTCAGAGGTGAGAGTGATATTGTGCTGGAGAGAATAAACAACTATATGGGTAAAGACGGAATACCATATCTCACTGCTAAACAAGTTCATGACCTGAAAAAGCTTGCAATCGATAAAAAAGTAGATATAACCTTCTCGGATGACCTGAAAACAAGACCTTCCGGTTATACTGCCATGCAGTTGAACTACAAAACAAAAGACGGATTTGTATTCGAGCACCAGTTCAGAGGCATCGAAGTCAATAAATTCGCTGAAGGCGAGCATATTCCTTATGATGTAACTCAAGGAAAAGATCTCACAAGCGGGGATTCTCGACTTAGAGAACTTTATGACCCTATCGAAAAGGTTGTAAAAAAACTATCTGAAGAGGACTTCGATGCATACAACAAGTATCTGACTGACCACTACCTGCACTTGAGAAGCAAGGAGCTGG
>JAVBRY010000092.1:0-3847 GCA_031547505.1 Candidatus Gastranaerophilaceae bacterium
AAATGCCAAAAAGGCGCTTGAGAGTGAGCGTTTGAGAACATATGCTTTGTCATATTTTTGCTCTTTGAGCATTTTAACATTCGACCAAAAGGTTCTTTTGGGTTCATTTGTGTTTTCGTAGCGGTGTTTTTTCGTTGTATCAAAATACAAAAAGTTGTCCACATAAGGACATTCGCTGATTATGTCGCCCGATACAGGCGCCACAAGCATATCAATCTGTGCATCAGGATAAGCATACCGAAGATTCCTCAAAAAAGGCACGGTCAAAAGCGTATCCCCGATAAATCTATAACGAATAACGAGGATTTTTTCAGACACTCAAGAGCCCCTTCACATCAAGGTCCGGCTTGAGTTTCAACGCAAAAATTTCTATATCCTCATCAATAAGCTCTTTTATTTTTACCGCATCTTTTTCAGTTGTGACAAGTTTCTTACCCTCAGCCCCCCCTGCCAATTTCAAAAGCTCTTCAATATCAGCTTTTGTGTAGCTGTGATGGTCAGAATAGTTCTTCGTTCCCAACAATTTATAATCGTGGTCAAGAAAATCATAGAATTGCTGCGGTTGTGCGATTGCACTGAAAGCAAAAATTTCGTTTTGTTTTTCCAGATTCATACCTGTTTTTATGTTATAGACTTCCTGAGGAACCATATTACAAAGGAATACAGGTCTTTTAAATTTTTTTCTGAGTTTTTCGCAGTATTCTTTGGCTTTTATAGAATCAAAGTTTTTATTTACAACAACAATTCTGTCCGCACGTTTAACTTCCCAAACAGGCTCTCTCAATGCGCCCATAGGCAGCACCCAGCCGTTTGAAAACTTTCTGTCAGCATCAACAATCAATATGTTCAAATCTCTTTCGAGTTTTTGGTGCTGGTATCCGTCATCAAGAACGAGTCTTGTGTAAACTCCTTTATCTTCAATAAACTTTGCTGATTTTGAACGGCTTGAGCAGGTAATCATAGAACAATCCGGGCAGTTCTTCGCCAGCCAATACGGCTCGTCACCTGCCTGAGAAGCGCTGTAATATATCACACCGTCTTCTGAAATTACATTCACGTCTTTATTTGAAAGTGTGCCCTTATAGCCTCTTGAAAGAATAGCAACCTTTTCACCTTTTTTATCAAGATATTTTGCGATAGCACCCGCCACAGGAGTTTTGCCAGTTCCGCCTGTGGTCAAATTCCCTACAGCTATTGTATATAGTGATGATTTATACGTTTTTTTGAATCCTTTTTTATACATAAAATTTCTTATACAAACAGAAATGAAATAAAAAACTGTCGGTATAAAGAACAATAGAATTAAAGGAAAATCAATCCACCTATAATGATCTTTATAGTGATATTCGGTTATAAACATTTTCATAGTGTGCACCCTACCCAAATATTAGAATAATAATCTGAATAACAAGAAACGTTTGTTCAACTTGTCTGAGAACTTACGCAGGTTCGCAGAAGTCACGCTCGCATCATCAAGAGTTTTTTGAATTTTAGCTTTCTCATCCGTTGTTAAGCTGTTAACCGTTTCCAACGTAGCTGAAAGGTCATCCAATGCACAGTTGAACTTGGTAACTGTAGCATTGATTTGTGCTTTGAGCTTGTCGTCTTTTGTTTTTGTATTTATGAAAGCTGAAATCTCAGCGATATTCTTACTTGCAACCTGTAAGTTTTCAAGTGTCTGCTTCGTGCTCTTATCTTCAAGAATCAGGTTAAGATTGCCTGAAAGTCTGTTAACAGATTTTATTGTTTCAGACATTGTCTCCTGGAAATCCTTATCGCTTACGATAGCGTTCAAGTTATCTGTGAGAACAATGATTTTCTTAGAAACAGAATCAGTAGTCTCAATCAATGAATCCAAATCACCTTTTATAGAGTCGATCAGGGCCTGTGTTTTATCCAGTGTAGTGCCGGCTTTTATTGTCAAAGTATCAACGTTAGATACAATATTTTTCAAATCCGCAATAACATCATCAGATAAGAATGCACTGAGTTTTTCGTTTGTTTCGGTCAGAGATGATGCCGCCCTATACTGAAGATCCATAAAGTCAGAGAGTCTTAAAGGCTCGATAACAGTGTATTTTGAGTCTGTTTTCGGATATATCAGAGCAATATTGTTTGCTGTACGAACATACAGTTTGTGTTTATTGTCGTCTTTTTTAATCTCTCCGATTAGTCTTTCCGGAGTTATTAGACCCGGCAATGTAATGATATAGCCGATTTTGTATGCGAATTCCGTTTTAATTTCTTCTTGAAGATTAAACGGAAGGGTCTTTGTTTCTACAATTTCTATCTTTTTAATTTGACCTACGTTGTGAAGCTTATCGCTCAATTTCATTTCAACATCATCATTTACATGCAAAAACTGTGACTTTTTAATAATAGGTAAATAAATCGTTCTGATTTTTGGCGGAGTAATCTCAAGGAACTGCTCGCCGATGATACCTGACTGCTGAATAGATAGAGATGACGCAGTCGGGATAGTTATATCAGGTTCTGTGATTACGAATTTCACACGCACCAAAGAGTTTTCATTATCAATTATTGGCGCTATTTCCTCAACCTGTCCGACTCTAAAGCCCATCATTTGAACAGCAGAGCCCGGACGCATACCGTTTACGTCTCTAAAATCAACCGTAAGTCTTTCACCCGCTGATAAGGCTCTTCCTTTAATCCAAAGTATCCCGAAGATAAATATTATCAGGGCTGTTAAGGTTAATATTCCAACTTTAAATGAAGATGAAAAACGCATTTTTCCTTTTTTATTTCCTTGTGCTCGCTTATTTAAATATTATACAAAAAAATTATTCCAGTGTTCCTACTTTCATAGGACCTTCTTTTGCCGCAGTGATAAACTGCCTTGTGTAGTCGTTTCCGGCACTTATCATTTCTTGCGGTGTACCCTGAAAAACTATCTCTTCATTATACAGCAGTATAATTTTATCCGCACACCTCTTAATGGTGGAGAGTTGGTGCGTTACAACAATGGAAGTTGTATTGAGTTCGCCTCTCAAGCGTAAAATATAGTCTTCAATTATCGTCGATGATATCGGGTCAAGCCCCGATGTCGGCTCATCATAGAGGATGATTGAAGGATTTGTAACTATCGCACGCGCGAAGCTGACCCTTTTTTGCATACCGCCCGAGAGTTCATGCGGCATTTTTTCTTCAATACCCTCAAGCCCTACCATCTTAAGCTTTTGAGCAACAGTTTCTTTTATCTGGTCTTCTGTATATTTTTTTCTGAACTCTTTTCTTTCTTTAAGAGCAAAAGCTATATTTTCATATACATTCAACGAATCAAACAACGCTGAATATTGAAAAACCATTGCAACATCGCCCTCTGAAAGAATAATCTCGCCGCTGTCAGGACAGGTCAAACCGCAGATAAGTTTCAGAATCGTACTCTTACCTACACCGCTTAATCCGGCTATAGCCAAGATTTCGCCGTTACTTACTTTGAATGAGATGTCCTTGAGAACCTCTCTGTCCTTGAATGATTTTGTTAAATTTTTAACCTCTATACTCATCGTTTGTCCTTTAATTCGTTTGTTATTAGGCTCCTGTGGAGTTTCTTTGAAATTCTGCAGCCTGTGCTGAACTTGTTTGCGGCGCCAACCCGGTTGCAGTATCGCTATCAAATATTTTTAGAAAAAGAAAATCAGTGCAATAATATAGTCAATAATCGCAATTGCCACGAATGACCAGACAACTGCTTTTGTTGTTGCTTTTCCGACACCTTTTGCACCTCCGAATGCGAGATATCCGCACACACAGCTTATCAGTGCAATGGTTGCGCCGAAGCATGCTGATTTTAAAATTCCTACGTTAATATCTTTCAGATAAAGCC
>JAVBRY010000069.1:0-3637 GCA_031547505.1 Candidatus Gastranaerophilaceae bacterium
GACACGGCGCCCTAGCCGGAATCCGCTGACCGGTAAAATTGGCATTTAAAACCATTATCTTTTCGAATTGATACGCAGGATTTTCTTTCTTTTGGTTACTTTTCTTTCTTTTGTTGCGAGGTAAAAGAAAGAAAAGTAACAGAACACATTCACAGCGTCAATTTATGTTTTCCGCAACAACAGTTTAGTTTGAAAGCTTGAGGCTTACGATTAAAGATGGTCAGATCCCGAATATTCCGAGATTAGCTAAGATAACAAGCTTAGCGCTTCGGGATGACAGTATGTTTTTACATAATAAATATTATCAGCCAAATATATTGCGCGCTGACCCAACATTTTACATAAATTAATGCCTCTGTTTTGGGCAGTTATGATATCATGTGAAAATGGGGCGAGAGCAGAAGACAGAAAAAGATAGATTTAAAGAATTCGACAAAAAACTGATATTTTGGCAGGTTATTTGCATAATTTTGTGCTTCACGCTTGTCGCATATCTGTTTTCTGTGATGATTATTGACGTGAAAAAATACAAAAAACGTGCCAAACGCCAAAGAAGTGCCAAGAGCTTCGTTATGCGGGGCACTATCATGGACAGGAACGGGATAAAACTCGCATCTGACAAAATGTCATTCGATATTTATGCTCACCAGGACTATTATGACCACTCTCCAAATGAACTTGCAGGGATTCTTGCACCGATTCTTGGCTTGAATAAATATTCACTGGCAAAAGAACTAGCGAAAGACCAAAAAGTTATTGTTGTGAAAAAAGATGTCTCAAGAGAAATTGCACTGAAAATCAGAGATTTACAGCTTCGTGAAATCAGTATGGAAAAGAAAAATGAACGTGTCTATCCTCAAGGTTCAATGGCTGCACATATTTTGGGATATTATAATACCGACGCCGAAGTGGCAGCAGGAATAGAGCTTTCTGCGAGAAACACTCTCGAGCAAGTTGAGCACAATGTTAATTTTGAAAAAACGCCTGACGGCGACATCATATACGAGCTGGGGACAGACCCGGAAGCTACAGCAACACCGCTTAGAGGGAAGTCTCTAACTTTGACAATTGATTCGGCAATCCAGCACGTATGCGAGATGGAGCTTGAAAAAGTAATCCGAGAAAAGGGTGCATTGAGGGGCACGGTTATCGTCATGAACCCTCGAAACGGCGAGATTCTAGGCTATGCTATTTATCCGACCTATGACCCGAATAAATATAAACAAGCTACCCAAGCCATGCTTACCAACTGGACTTTGAGTGATGTTTTTGAGCCCGGCTCAACATTCAAGGTACTTACGGTAGCTTCTGCACTTGAAAACAAAAGAATATTCGAGAACACAAGGGTTCTTGATACCGGGAAACTTGATATTGATAAGTGGACAATAAAAAATTACGACTATGAAGCTCATCCAAACCCAGGCTTGATTGACTTATACTACCTTTTTGAACATTCAAGCAATGTCGGAAGTGCGAAGGTTGCACTTATGATGGACAAACAGGAGCATTATAATGTTTTAAGAAAATTCGGAATAGGTGAAAAAACAGGGATAGAACTCCCCGCCGAATCTCGAGGAATTCTGCCAAGTGCAGCAAACTGGCACCGCTCAACACACGCATCCATCGGGTACGGTTATAGTGTTTCAGTTACAGCGGTTCAAATGGCGTCTGCCATTGCAGCGCTCGCAAATGACGGCATAAAAGTTACACCGCACATAATAAAATATTCGCCTGAAGAAACGGCTGAGAAGGTTAAGTATATTCAGGTTGTGACACCTGAAACAGCGCATTCGATTACAAAACTTTTAACGGTCAGTATCGGGCGTTCAAAATCTCCCGTGAATCTGGAAGGATACCACGTTGCCGCCAAAACAGGTACAGCAAGAAAATCCACGGGAGGCAAGGGTTATTCTGATAAACTTGTAACTTCAATTATCGGTTATTTTCCTGCATCCAACCCGCAAGTGCTGATATATGTAGTAATCGACTCTCCGTCAAAAGGTGCGCTGTGGGGGAGTACGGTTGCGGCACCTGTGTTTAGGGATATTGCACTTCAAACCGCAAGAATCATGAACCTTGCACCTGACAAGGCCAAAACCGATAAAAATAAAAAAGAAAGAGAAAATGAGAGGAACGGGGAATGAAACTCGAAAAACTTATTGAATCAATAAAAGACAAGAGACTTGTAAATTTCCAAGATGTTGAAATTATGGGTGTTTCATATAATTCTAAAACCACTCAAAAGGGTGATATTTTCATATGCCTGAAGGGCGAGCGTTTTGACGGTCATGAGTATGCCCAAATGGCTCATGACAATGGTGCAGCTGCGTTTTTGTGTGAAAAAGAGCTTGATATCAAGATTCCTCAGATTATTGTCGATTCAACAAGACACTATATTGCTGATATAGCTGCAAATTTTTACTGTCATCCTTCCAAAAACACTAACCTTATAGGGGTTACGGGAACTAATGGTAAAACAACAGTTACTCACTTAATACAAAAAATCATCGAAAAATCTCAGGAAAGATGTGCATTGATAGGGACTTTAGGGTACAAGCTCTCCAGCGATTCAACCTATCACGATGCAAAACACACTACCCCTCAGGCACCTGAATTGCAACAAACTCTTTCAAAAATCTGTGATGAAAAAATAAAATATGTGGCGATGGAAGTCAGCTCTCACGCACTCGAGCAGAATCGTGTCGGTGGATGTGAATTTAAAGGTGCGGTTTTCACGAATCTTACACAAGATCACCTCGACTATCACATCACGATGAACAACTATTTTGAAGCAAAAGCAATTCTATTCAAAAACCTTCCCCAAGGAGGATTTGTTGTGATGAACAGCGATGATGAGTACAATAAAAAATTCATAAGCATAATGCCTGAGGGTGTGAAAATATACACTTACGGTATAAAAAACGAGTCGGCAATAATGGCAAAGAATATTGATTTTTCAATAGACGGAGCAAAATTTGACTGTCAAATCTTTGATGAAATATATCCGGTACAACTTCAGATGAACGGTATGTTCAGTGTTTACAATGCTCTTGCGGCATTAACAGCAGGGATTGCACTCGGTATCGACGAAGAAACCTGTATAAGAGCTCTTGAAGAGACAAAAAGCGTGGACGGCAGATTCGAAATCGTAAATAAAAAACCGCTTGTGATTGTAGACTATGCACACACTCCTGACGGGCTTGAAAATGTTTTAAGAGCAGCAAGAGAAATCACCCCCAAAGGCAGCAATCTCATCTGTATGTTTGGCTGCGGCGGGGATAGAGACGCTACGAAACGCCCGAAAATGGGAAAAATAGCGGACGAGTTATCGGATATTGTTGTTGTTACATCAGATAACCCCAGAACCGAAGACCCTCAGCTAATCATTTCAGATATCTTAGCCGGAATAAAGTCTATAAACACCCAAAAAGTATATGTTGAGCCGGATAGACGAACCGCTATCTCAATGCTCAAAAAGATTGCCAAGCCTGACGATGTTGTAATCCTTGCAGGTAAAGGTCATGAGGATTATCAGATTTTGAAAAACGAAACAATCCACTTTTATGATAGGGAAGAAGCAAGAAAAGTGTTTGTTTAAGTATAAGCAAAGAGCAAATTCCATGCTATAATTTACTGA
>JAVBRY010000193.1:0-3770 GCA_031547505.1 Candidatus Gastranaerophilaceae bacterium
GCTTCTTTCACTTCGTCGCCTATTTTCTCCGGCTGATTTTCGCCCGGATTTCGTTTATTAGGAGTGGAGTTTTGAATCTTTTTTATTTCATTTTGCAATACCTCAGCTTTTTCAGTCCAATATTGCTTAACATCATCCGGAGCATCAGACTGCATGATTCTGCCAATGTAGCTTAGAGCGAGTTCTTTCATTTCAATAGTACTTGTTTGATCAGGTACATTGTTGGTGAATTCAGCCCATACATCTTCAAGCTTTTCAACATTTCCTGTTTCTTGGTTTTGAATCATCTTGATTTCATTTTGAATGGTTGTTGCTTTTACTGTCCAATATTGCTTAACATCAGCAGGTGCATCGGACTCCATGATTCTGCCAATGTAGCTGAGTGCGGTTTCTTTTTCTGCAACGGTGGATGTTGCTCCATTGGGGAGACTTGAGAAAAATGCTTCAAATTCAGCCCAGACATCATCAAATTTTTCACCCGTTGTCGTTCCTTCTTCAGGTGTCTTTGCGTCTTTTTGATTTTGCAGTTCTGTAAGTTTTGCTTGTAGTGTTTCAAGTTCTGCCTTTTTTGTTTCAATTTGTTGTTTTATAGTTGCAATCTGTGCTTCAAGTTTTGCTTTTTGTTTATTTAATACTCTGGTCATCAATTTGCCTATGAGCTTTTTAAAACCTTTGGCATTGCTGAATTTATCCAATTGAGTTTGAATATTGCTAAGCTTGCTTTCCATCTTTCCAAGATTATTTTCAAGTTCTATTATTTCCGCTTGACAGTTTGCCACTTCAAATTTAGCCCTCTCGATTTCAAGATCAATTTTCCCATTATTTTTTATATTGCCGATTAATTCTTTTATTTGGGAGCTGTTTTCTACATTTTTGCTTGAGTCTAAATTCTCGCCCAATACTAATTCAGCTTCATCATCCACTGTAGTTTGTGGCTGAGTCGTTTGCGTTCCGGTTTCTTCAGTCTTGTCGGTCTGTTGTTCATCATTAGTAACTTGTAGCAACTCCCTAAGATTAGTTAGATCAACTTTTTTAATTTCCATACATAACTCCTTTTTCCTTGTAACCTTTTCAGATATCGGATGCTTATATATGTTACTTTAATATTTTTTAAATTTTAAAAAACATTTGTAATATTTGTTAACAAACAGATACGCCAGAGCCTATGGATATTAGATTTTCGATTATCAAAAATTTCTCACTATCTATATTTGAATTTAAAACAGGTTGCAAAACAAAGAAAGTCGGGCCTGAACCGGACATTAAGGACTCAGGAAATATATTTTTTATTTCTTGTAACTGTAGATAATCATCTATAACAGCAATCTCTAGACTATTATACAAAAGCCCTGAATCGAAACCGTCGTTGTTGAGTTTTTCTATTAGCTTTTCGCTGTTATTTGGTACCGTCTTATCAGGCAGCATACTGAATTTCGTGTAAGCTTCCTTTGCTGAAATACCAAGATTCTTTGGCTTTATTAAAGAAAGCTCTAACTTTGGAGTCGGAAGCTTTTCAATAATCTCACCTCTTGAAGTGCATAAAGCCGTTCCCCCATGTAAGCAAAAATTCAAATCAGACCCCAATGATGCACACAAATCCTCAAGCTCGACTTTGCTTAGAGAGTTATTAAATAGTTTGTTTAAGCCGTAAAAGGTTCCTGCAGCATCAGCACTTCCACCGGCGAGCCCCGCTTCAATAGGGATGTTCTTTTCGATATATATGGATATTATTTTATTTTTGATATTTGTTTTTTCTAAAAACTTTTCAACCGCTTTGTATACAAGGTTTCTGTTGTCATAAGGAATTTCATCCGAATTTCCGCTCAGCTCAATAACTGTACCAGAATCTGTATTATCAGAATCCGAAACACTGATTGTCAAATAATCATACAGGTCTATAGCCTGCATAATACTCTTGATATTGTGAAATCCGTCAGACCGTTTGTCCAGAACCTCAAGAGTAAGATTTATCTTGGCAGGAGCTTTGATTTTAATTGTTTGCATACTTTTTCAGCTCCTGAGAAAGTTCAGATAACCGTTGAATAGAAAGAGCTTCACCGCGTATATTTTCTGTGATGCCAAGATTATCCAAAGCTTTTGAAATCACTTCTTTTGTAAAGCCGCTGTTTAACAAGGAGTTCTTAATATTCTTTCTTCGAGTTGCAAAAGCTGCTTTGGTCACCCGCCTAAAGAACGAATAGTCAATCCCCTCTATTAAAGGCTCTTTTCTTATAGTCAACTTAACCAGTGCTGAATCTACTTTAGGCGCAGGATAAAATGAGCGTGCAGGCACTTTTTTCAGTATCTCTACATCAGCATAAAATTGAGTCAAAATAGATAAAAGCCCGAACTGTTTTGACGGCGAATTCTCATTTGCAACAAGCCTCTGCGCTACTTCATACTGCACCATCAGAATAATCTGGGAGATATGATTACGATTTTCATTATTTAAATCATCAATCTCACCCAACAAATGCACGAGAATCGGGCTTGTTATGTAATACGGAATATTTGCAATAACCTTAAAGGTTGTATCCTCAAGGTCTTTCAGGTTCGTTTTTAAGATATCATTGTGAACAAGGGTGAGATTAGGCGCATCAATTTTTTTTAATACAGAAATTGCGTCCTCATCGATTTCTACTGCATAGACTTTTTTTGCCGATTCAACGAGCCTCTCTGTAACAAACCCCGCTCCTGCACCTATTTCAAGCACAGTGTCTTCAGGACGGACTTCATCAAGGATAGTGTCGATTGCTTTTTCATCAATCAAAAAATTCTGTCCCAGACGTTTTTTTGTTCTAAATGCTTTTGCGCGTAAAAAATAGTTCATAGTGATTATTTTAATATAAACACACCATCATATTGTTTTAAATTTTTGCTATAATGTTGCCTAGAGGTATGAAAACTGGCGGCGGAAGTTATGAACTTAAGTGTATTTGAAATCGGAATGTTGGTGTGTTTTGGCGCTTCTTGGCCGTTTGCATTGTGGGAAACCTACAAAACAAAATCCGTTAAAGGCAAGAGTGTAGTTTTTTCGTGGCTTGTTTTTATGGGGTATGTTTTTGGGGTGGTGCACAAATTAGTACACGATTTAAATCCTATAATTTACCTGTATGCTTTTATTGGCGTGCTTGTTATTGTTGATATAATTTTCTGGTATAGATATAAAGACAATGATATACTGGTGAGTACAGAGACGAATTTAGATAGAGTAAAAAAAGTGGAAGAGGGTTTGGAACTTGAAAAGATTTAATAAAATTGTATTAGCGCTGAGCATGGTTTTGTTTTTCGTGGCACCTGCTTTTTCGTTCAGTTTAAGCATTAAAAAAGATGTAAATGAAGATATACCATTTATTTCGACAGAATTGGAAGTTAAAAAACTCTTCAATGACTATGAAAAATATTCTAATACACAGAATTTAGATAAATTAATGGCACTATATGACGATAATTACGTAAGCGCAGATAATTTTGACAGAGAAAAACTTAAAGAACTTGCACAAAAATCCTGGGATGCGTACCCAAAAGTTAAATATAACTTGAAAATCCTTTCTGTGGGCGGGAACTACGAAAACGCAACTGTTGTAGTCGAAGAACACCTTGCTGGCGAAGCTTTGGCGCGAGTGGATTATATTAAAGGTGCAGGCTATATCGAGTCTGATGCAGTTACCGTATATTATTTAAAAAGATTCTATGACGGCTGGAAAATCACTTCGGACTTCATAGTCGATGAAAGAACATCTTTAAAATACGGAATAGCTAAAGATGTC
>JAVBRY010000106.1:0-3622 GCA_031547505.1 Candidatus Gastranaerophilaceae bacterium
AGTGAGCCTGTTGTTTTTGATATAAAACTCATGCCAGAGATTAATGTTCCTGAAATTTGTCGGGATAGTAATGGTAACGGCGACCTACATATTAATCATGCCGGTGGGCAGGCATGCCCACCCTACTTCGCAGAAGGAGTACCTTCAGAGATTGTGTTGAGAAATCTGATTAGTAAGAGGATTAAAGAGAGTATTTCGTGAAGTAAAATGGCAAGTGGGTACCCCCAATCCCATCACACCTAATCGTCATTCCGCACTTGATGCGGAATCTAGCCAACTGCAATTGTTAGCTGAAAGCTTTCAAACCTAAATTATTACCTTTGCCTCCGGCGGGGACTCCGTCCAGGGGGGCTTTTTAACAAAAAGCCCCGCAAAAACTTCCGACCGGATACTCCACTTCAACATTTTCTAGGCTCAACACCAACCTCGCAAACTCGGCTCTTTGAGCCTCAGACAGTGCGAGGTAATCGTTGTTTCGCCAAGAAAATAAGTGAAGCTCCGTATATGGTCGGGGAGAACGTTGTTACATCCACAAAATCCCCGAACCCCCTACGAAGCAAAGCTTCGTTTAGGTTATTTTGTAACGGTTTATATAATAAGGAGGATATTTACTTGTAAAAAGTGCCTCTATGGGCTTTAATAAATTTATAAAAATACTAGGAGAGATGTATGAAAATTCAGCCCAGCCAATCACCATCATTTAAAGCGACATTGATTCCGCCTAAATTTACAAAAAAAATGCAAAATAAAATTTTAAAAGGTATTGCAGATTCTATTGGTACAGCTGATGATATTATAGATTTAACAAACGGCACCACACCTTTTAAAAAGCCTTCTCTCTCAAAAGATGCAGCTGGTTGGAGTTTTAAATATAAAGTTCCGAATTCAGGTTCCGATAGATGGTGGGGTATAAGCAGCTTTAAAAAACCACGAAGTTTTAAAAAATGCGTTGATATATTAGATTACTTAAAAGACAAATATTCGTATGTTGTAGAACATATAAAAAAATAAACATATCTTAAGACTATAAATGCTTATATAAATACTGATAATCACCTTTGGTCAGTACAAAAAACACATTGTCTTCGCTGACAATATAGTCATATTCTGGAAGTATGACCCATTCACCTTTTTTATCAATCACACCGACTTTATGATTTCCGTCTCCTAGGATACATAGCCCGTTTTTGAATTTGTGCTCCATTAAAAAATCAGAATCTACGTCATAATTAGAAAATTTCGGCTTGATAACGACTTTGCCTTTTGTATCAAGGAAGCCTATCTCGTGCTTATTATCATAGAACGCAAATAACCCGTCGGAATATCCCATCAACATCTCAATGTTTTTCTTTTTGAATAGGAGTTTTCCGTAATCATCTATAGCACCATAGTATCCATTGCCTGTTATAACAGCATACGTTTTTGCTTCGTCGTTTTCAGATTCACTGTAGCTTTGCGCATACTGAAACTTGGGTTTGATTATAAATTCACCGTCCATATCTATATATCCCCAGTTGTCGCCAAGTCTCACTGCATTAGTACCGTTTACAAATTCAGGCTGATAATCCTCGAATATAGGCCTGACCATAACCTCATACTTTCCGTCTTCGTATTTAATAAAGCCAAAGAATTCATTTTTTTGAAACACAACAACATTCCCCTTCGACATAGAGTTTCCCGAATAATTATTCATCAACTCTGCCTTGTTGCCTGAGTATCCGTTTCTTTGAAAGTAAACATTGTTTCTGGGCAATGACATCCCGGGAAAATAGTTAGACATCCATTCGGATAGGAGTTTGCCGTCTGTAGTTGCTATGTTACACTCATTATAACAACTTTTCTCTGTCTGTCTGGTAATGAGTATAAAGTACGGTGAGTATTCGATTATTTGGTCTATGTATTTGAAATTATATTCAGACAAGATTGTTTTGTTTTTTTTGTCTATGATGAATGTTTTTCCGCCTTTTTTGACCTTTGCGATATTCCCTGCAAAAGCAAATGCTTCGTCGTATTGCGGCCAGATGACCCAATCCCCTCTTTTATTTATGTAGCCCCATTTGCCTTTGGATTTCACTGCCTCGAGTCCGAATTCAAAGTTACCGTAATTCGGACCGCTGTAGTTTGTATCAACATCTTCAAATTCAGCAGGGATTATCATATCGTGATACAAATCCACAAATCCCCATTTGCCGTCTTTTTTGACTTTGGCTACGTCGTTAGAAAAAGGAAAAGCATAATCGTAGAATCCATGAGGCTGATAACCCTTTTGTTGGCTAAGGTTATCCCAATCGAACTCCCACATGCAAATATAAGAATAATAATCTCTCGTAGTTTTAGTTTCAGTGTCGAAAATATCTTTTATATGAACGACAGAACACCCCTGATGCGGGACAGTGACGTTGTCGAACCTGAGCATTCGGTTTTTTATATCGACAGCGAACACAGGCTGTGAAATCACAGCAAATAAAAGCAACAATAAGACCAGAACGGACTTTTTCATAAATCACCTCGAGTTAGACATGGATTATTATACAATATAAGCGGCAGTCACAGCTAATTATTGTCATTCCTTCGCAGGTAGGCATCGCACAATCTTGACCGGCTTCGCCGGAGATTCCGCATCAAGTGCGGAATGACAGAAAGATTGGTGTATCTGCATCCAAGATATTTCTTAACAATGAATTGCCTTGTGTAGGTTTTTAAGTTATAAAAAGTATATGAGCTTGGAATTAGAAATAAAAGAATTAATCATATCCACATTGGAGCTTGAGGATATCACACCTGACGATATAAACAATGAAGAAGCGTTGTTTGTTGACGGATTAGGTCTTGATTCTATTGATGCACTTGAGCTTGGTATGGCACTAAAAAAGAAATATAACCTGAAGATGAGTTCCGACAAGTCACAGAATAAAGAACATTTTTATTCTGTAAAAACGCTTGCAGATTTTATAGGGGCTCAAATTAATGGCTAAAAAATTCACCAAAGAAGAAATCTTCAAGAAGCTCAAAGAAATTCTTGTCGACAGTTTTGAAATCGAAGAAGCTTTGATAAAACCTGAAGCACACCTATTCGAGGATTTAGAGTTCGACAGTATAGATGCGATAGATTTAGCGGTTAAGCTACAGTACTTTACGGACAAAAAGATAGCACCGGAAAACTTCAAACAAATCAGAACCGTCCAAGATGTTGTGGATGCTATTGAGAACCTGTTATAAAACCTATAAAGAATATTATGGCCAACTATAAATATGGATTTATTAAAAAAGTTTAAATTTCTACTCCCGATACTATTCACGATTCTTGTAATCGGCTGTTTTCATTTCACGAAATTGATTGCTCTGAAATGGTATCCGCCTGTTGTGAATTTTGCGTTCTTTATGCTGTTTTTTACATCACTCTTTTCGGAATCAACTATTATTCAAAGAATTGCAAAAGCTATGGATGGTAATTTAAACGAAGCTGCACTCAAATACACAAGAAATCTCACCTATATCTGGGCTGTATTTTTGTTTATAAACTTTTCGATTTCAGTCAGTACAGTTTTTCTGTCAGAAAAGATATGGATGGTTTATAACGGATTCATCTCGTATATGCTGATAGGGATGTTTTTTATGATTG
>JAVBRY010000250.1:0-2530 GCA_031547505.1 Candidatus Gastranaerophilaceae bacterium
ATTTAAAAGATACCTATCAAAAATCTTTATGCTCATTAAAGCTCAAAGTCCTTTCCAAGGTAGAATTGCTTGGCGATAGGGTCTTTTGCAACGTCTTTGCTCTTACCTTGAATTTTAATTTTTCCGTCAAAAATTACATACGCTCTATCCGTAATCGAAAGAGTCGCTTTATGGTTGTGGTCTGTGATAAGAACACCCAAGGCTTTTTACTCAGAAAGTTTACGAATATTGTCTTTGATTACGCCGAGTGCTATCGGGTCAATCCCGGTAAACGGCTCATCCAAAAGAATAAACTCAGGGCTTGCCGCCAATGCGCGTGCAAGTTCAACACGTCGTCTTTCACCGCCCGAAAGCGAAATAGCAGAGGATTTTCTACGCGGCTGCATACCAAATTCTGTCAGCAATTCTTCCAGTTTATATTCTCTTTCTTCAGGTGTAAACTTATCATTCATTTCGAGAACGAGTTTTATATTGTCTTCAACAGACAGTTTTCTAAAAATCGAAGCCTCTTGCGGAAGATACCCTATTCCCCACTGAGCACGAATGTTCATAGGAACTTTCGTCAGATTATTCTCTCCAAGAAAAACTTCGCCGCCGTTTGGTTTTACCAATCCGACAATCATATAAAAAGTCGTCGTCTTACCTGCACCGTTCGGGCCTAAAAGACCAACAACTTCTCCTTTATTAACCTCAAAACTAATATCATTTACAACTGTTCTGTCATTATATATTTTAACAAGGTTACGTGCTTCTATTTTCATACAATTCATCCATTATAATTATTCAAAGATTTTAGCATAAAAGAGCACATCACAAAAGTATCAAACAAAGATTTTCCACAACTAATTCTTGTTATAAATATAACAAACAAAAACTGTATCTCGACAACACAAATTAATGCTTTATGTTTTTTAATGATCAAAGACCGCTCCTCCTATGAACACTTCAAGCAACCCAATAGCATACAGTTATTAGAGTCTTGGTTGCTCGCGTTAAACGGGTCCGCTCCCTCGCCTTCGCGAGGTCGACTCTACCCTCTGCTCGCAATCCGCTTTTTGAGGAGATTATAGTTATTGTTTCCGGGTGAGCCTGTTGCCTTTGGGTCAGAGATTGTTGTGTTTGGAGTTGGTTGAGGCTTTATGTATTGGGTTGCTTGAAGTGTTCTGTCTCCCCCGCTAGACCCAAAGATTGTTGTCTGTCGAAGATGCAGTTTTTGTTTACAATGTTTATCTCAATCACATTCTTGTAGGACAGATATGTTCTATTGGCTAATGAAAAAAACAATGTTTCTCCTTAGAATCAGTTTATGAAACAGCAAATCATTATTATAGGCGGAGTCGCTGCAGGACCTAAAATCGCTGCAAAATTGCTTCGTACTCCTTCATTTGAAAGTGATATTAGTCTTTACACAGAAGAAGACATGATCTCATATTCGGGCTGCGGTATGCCTTATTATATTGAAGGGCTGATTGAAAGTTCGGACAGACTCATAGTACGCACACCTCAGCACTTTGAAGATCGAGGTGCCCATATACATCTTAATAAAAGATGTATAAAAATTATTCCGCTTGAAAAAAAAGTTCTGATTCAAGATGTTCAAACAGAAGAAATAGAAACTGTAGAATACGACAAGCTTGCTATCGCCACAGGCGCAAGACCTTTCATACCCAACATATCAAAAATAGATTTGCAAAATATCTTTACCCTCAGGAAAATTAAAGACGCAGTGAATATAAGAAACACTATGAAAGAAGCCAAACGCGGTGTCATCGTAGGGGGCGGATATATCGGGATAGAAATGCTTGAGGCGCTTGCTGCCAACGATATTCAAACGACACTGATTGAGCGTTCTCCTCATATATTACCTGTTTTTGATGAAGAATTTTCAGAGCTTATAAGAGAAAATATAATAGAAATTACAAAAGAAAAAGGCACTGTAGATATTATAACGTCTGAAACAGTTGTAGCTTTTGAAGGAAACGAGAAGGTTGAAAGAGTCATAACTTCTTCAGGCAGAGAAATCGAAACGGATTTCGTTATCGTAGCAATGGGTATCGTTCCAAACTCAGAAATAGCAAAGGACGCCGGGATTGAGCTCGGGGTGCATAATGCAATCCGCGTGAACAATCGTATGGAGACTTCGGTAAAAGATATCTATGCTGCAGGTGACTGTATAGAAAACTATAACATGGTTTCAAAGCAATATGTCTGGGTGCCTTTGGGATCCTCAGCTAACAAACAAGGCCGATGTGCTGCGGTGAATATCTCAGGGCAATATGATATTTTCCCGGGAATTTTAGGCTCTGCAGTAACCAGATTCATGAATTTGAGTATGTCGTTCACAGGGCTCACCGAACGTGATGCCAAGAAAAACGGATTCGATACCGTAACAGCCACATTGACACAAAAAGACAGAGCAGGCTATATGCCGCATGCAGAAAGCATCACCATAAAACTCGTCGCAGACAGAAGAACCGAAAAAATACTCGGAGCACAGGCAATTGGCTTTGGAGATGCAGATAAAAGAATC
>JAVBRY010000208.1:0-4825 GCA_031547505.1 Candidatus Gastranaerophilaceae bacterium
TTGTGTCTTACATATATATAAAGTATATACAAAATCAAAAATTGCCAAAATAAAATTAAATTTAACATATCGTTACAAAAAGCTTCTAAAGTAAAATTAACTTTATTTGTAAACTATCGTTAATTTTCACCCTTGTAACTAACAAATTTTGATGTTTAGATACCTTATATAAGCAGACATGACAAAGATTAATAACATCAAATTTCCGGATTTATTCAAGCCGATATTCTTGGCTCCAGCCTTTCTAATAGGAATAGGAGCTAAAAAAACGTATACTGATTACAAGAAAGCACCGCCTGAAAAAAAGCGCCGCACCCTTGTAAAAGATATTGTCGTCATTTCATCAGCCACAGCCGGGTATGCTGCTGCATTCTATGCCTTAAAGAAATATCCGAGTATTAATTTTATAACCCCGGCAATAAAGAAGACTTCAAAAGTATTGGAAAAAATCGGAGAAAAACCATTCTTTAAAAATAAAGTAAAGCCTAAATTAAAAGGTTTTTTAGAGACTTCCGATGCTGCAAAAAATGCGGTGAAAACATCACTAACACATCTGGAAAAAGCAGTGAATGAATGCTTTGATGCAGGATTTACGGCGCTTGTTTCTATATTTGCTGCATTTGGCGGAAGCGCTCTTGTGAGTAAATATTTATTTAAAAAACATGTAAAAGACACTAAAGCGCCCAAAGAAACAAAAGCCCCCCAAAATCAGCAGGACAAAACTGAACCCGCAAAAAAAACTAACGCAGAAAAAATCGCCTCAAAAGATTTGAAAGAAAATGTATTCAATAATTACCTTGATAAACTCAACACTGATACTGTAAAAAATTCTGCAGATACACTCTTCTCTTCATTTGCATTATTGCCGTCATTGCGTTCAATGGATTTGCCTATTACTGCCGTTGAGGGGTTCAATATTTCAAAAGAAAAAGATATGAAAAAACGGATTAAGAAGACTTCATACTCACTTATAGCACACACTCTTGTGCCGACATTTGTTATTTCAATGGCAACAGCATTGACTGGCAACTTGCAAAAACGTCTTCGTATCCCTATCATTGCAGTAGCAGCTTTAGCCGGTGTTAAAATTGGCTCCGTTGTAGGAAATCATATCGAGAAAAAATCCGGCTCAACCGTCCCGTTTAAATAATTTTTATCTGCTCGCACCAGTCCAATTTGCCCTCATGGCATGTGTTTTGACCTATCGAAAAAATCCTCAAAACCGCAGTAATATTAACTAATATTAAGAAATTGGCATGGTCAAAAAAAGTGATATTATTAGATTATAGAGTTCTTGGGGAAATAAAAATCGTCTATGATGCAAAAAATATATATCAATAAATTATTAGAAAATAAAAACTTCATCCGCAATTTTATGGTTGAACCGAACGGACAAATTGCTCTTGATTTCTCCAATGTGAGTGAAATCAGAATGAACGATATCCAGAGGCTTTTAGACCTGCAGAAACTTGCGATATTCAACGATATCGATATCAAGGTTGAAAATATGGAACCTGATATCAGCAAAATTTTAGAACAGACAGGACTTTACAAAACACTCAACACCCTAAGCGGCAGGGAAAAAAGCAAACTGCACAAAAGAATGGGGTTGGGATTGGCACTGGAGTAATGAAAAAACCTGCATTGTATGTTGTAGCAACTCCTATCGGAAACAAATCCGATATAAGCTTGCGTGCACTTGATGTATTAAAAGAAGTAGATATCATTGCCACCGAAGACAGCCGTGTCAGTAAAAAGCTGCTAGAGTCATACGGAATAACAACAAAACTCGTGAGCTATCACAAGTTCAACGAAAAACAACGGACTGAAGAATTTTTAAAACTCTTAAAATCAGGGCAAAAAATAGCCCTTATCTCTGACGCCGGAACACCTTGTATCTCCGACCCGGGGCGAATCTTAGTCAAGGAAATTTTTGAAAATAATATCGAGGTGACATCCATACCCGGACCTTCTGCCATCACAACTTTTCTTTCACAAATCCCCAGAAGCAGCGAGGAGTTTGCTTTTATCGGCTTCTTGCCCAGAATAAAGTCTCAGCAGGAAGAATTTTTTAAAAAGTTTATTAATACAGATATGGTATTTTATGAAGCTGCAAACCGCCTGACAGAAACACTTAACAGCATTAAAGACTATAGAGGCACGGAAACAAAAATAGCAATCGGCCGTGAACTGACAAAAATGTACGAAGAAACAGTCGTGGATACTGTAGAAAATATTTTAAAACACTATGAAAGCCACACACTCAAAGGTGAAGTTGTCGGAATGGTTTATGCACAAGATGTTTCATCAGCAGACGATTTTGAAATTGCTGAAAAAATTAAAAAATTGAAAACTCTAAAATACTCCGACAAAGACATTTCAACAATTCTGTCATCACTTTACGGCTATAACAAAAATCAGGTGTATAAACTGGCTCTGAGTATAAACTAATCGACACTAAAAACTTTTAAAGCTCGCCGCCCCGGGCTTAAGATTATGGGTTTCATTAGGATAGAAATTTGGAGTCTGTCCCGTACTTGATACGGGAGGGTCTCACAAAAACGTTTATAACAAATCGCACTATTTAAAGCCCGCGACTGCATAGTTCTTTAGCTAATTTTCAGCACTATATAGACTAATCTACACCATCACCAACGGAATATGCCCGGCATAAACAAGACTTGACCAGGATTTATAATAATTCACCTGAGAAGCGCTTCCTGTCAGAACAATAATCTTATTTTGATTTTTAATCGGAATATCCATAGCACTGGCAATTGCGGCTCTAATAATATCAGGATGTGTGACTACAATAATCCTTTTTGTAAGGTTTGATTGAATAATTTTTTCAGTAAACACATCAACTCTTTTTCTCAGCTCTTTAAGCGATTCACCGCCTTCAGGCCAGTAGTTTTCTGTATCTTCGTGATATCTTTTTAATAAATCAGGGAATTTTTCTTCAATCTGAGAAAAGCTCATCCCGCTCCATACACCTGCTTTTTTACCGCATAGGTCATCTATGATTTCAAATTCTTTTTGATAGGATTTTGCAATAACACTGGCAGTTTGCAAACAGCGTAAAGCAGAACTCGTATAGATTTTATCTACACGAGGAGAACGCTTAGATATCCAGCGTGCGATTTTTTCGGCTTCTTCCTTGCCTTTATCATTCAATGGAGGATAGCTCTCATTGTCTGACAAGCGGTTTTCTTCGGCGTAGATGGTTGAGCCGTGGCTTATAAATGTAATTTTACATCTGCGTTTGAACAGCATTTCAAACCCTTCTGTTTAATTGTATTTTAAGATTATCCCTGATTTTGGGAAATTTTTCAACCGATACCCTTATAAGTAATAAAAAAGTATTATACTGCAAATCTAAAATGCACGATATCGCCGTCTTGGACAACATATTCTTTGCCCTCAAGACGGGTAAGCCCTTTTTCCTTTGCGGCAGCATAGCTTCCGCATTTTATAAAGTCCTCATAGCCAGTTACTTCGGCTCTGATAAACCCTTTCTCAAAGTCAGTGTGGATTACACCAGCCGCCTGAGGAGCTTTTGCACCTGCAGGAATCGTCCAGGCACGGACTTCTTTTTCGCCTGCCGTGATGTAAGTTCTCAAATCAAGCAAATGATAGACCGAACGAATCATTCTCTCTATACCTGAACTCTCAACACCAAGCTCTTTCAAATACTCTTTCGATTCTTCTTCACCGAGCTCTGAAAGCTCGGCTTCAATTTTTGCGGAGATGATTACAACTTCGGCATTATGAGTTTTAGCGTATTCTTTAACCTGATTCACATATTCATTTCCGGTACAAAGGTCTGTATCAGACACGTTAGCCGCATATATAACAGGCTTTGTCATCATCAAATGCATTTGTTTTATGTGTGGTATTTCATCTTCTGAGAAATTTTCTTTTACGTTTATAAATTTGCCGTCAGAAAGCAATTCAAGCAGTTTAGTAATAATATTATTTTCAATAATTGCATCCTTGTCCCCTGACTTAGCTTGTTTTGTGATTCTTGCCTGTCTTTTTTCAAGGCTGGACATATCAGCTAAAGCAAGCTCGGTGTTGATAGTCTCGATATCATCGATTGGATTAACTTTACCCGTTACGTGAATTGTGTTCGGGTCGTCAAAGCATCTCACAACTTCAATAATTGCGTCGACTTCTCTTATGTTGGCAAGAAACTGGTTTCCGAGCCCTTCACCCTTGCTGGCACCTTTAACAAGTCCCGCAATATCTACGAATTCAATAGCAGTCGGAATTATAACCTGTGTTTTAACCATATCCTGTAATATATGAAGCCTCTCATCAGGCACCGTAACGACACCCACATTAGGCTCGATAGTACAGAACGGATAGTTTGCGCTCTGTGCGTTGCTTGTACAAGTCAATGCGTTGAATAAAGTTGATTTCCCTACGTTCGGTAATCCGACAATCCCTGCCCTTAACATTTTTAATTCCTCATGTTTATTTTAAACTGTCATTCCGCACTTGATGCGGAATCTGAAGATTTAAGACCGCTCTCTTTAAACTCTGTCTTGCAGAATAAAAACTTAACCGCAAAAATCATCAGATAGCGGGTCAAGCCCGCTATGACAGTAATAATGCCAAGCAAAATTCAACCCATATCCATCATATAAAAAACAGCAAGGATTTACAAGGAAGATTATGTTAACAGCTTTTTACTCTCTTTATCAAAAAATAAGAAATCATTCGTGTTAATTTTAAGATTTACAGTCTTGTCTGATTGTTTTGTGGCATCAAGCTTTGCAGAACACTTTGCATCGTTAAGAGTAAAATAAATAATCTTCTCACT
>JAVBRY010000064.1:0-7690 GCA_031547505.1 Candidatus Gastranaerophilaceae bacterium
ATAACAAAAAACAACCTTATGATTGTTATGTGGCGTGTTATCATGATCAGGGACTCATTCCTATGAAGGTCTTGGCGATGGATAGTGCTGTGAATATGACAGTCGGGCTTGATGTAATAAGAACATCTCCTGCGCACGGCACAGCATATGACATTGCTGGCAAGAATATTGCCGATGAATCGAGTATGATATCAGCTATTGAAGCGGCATTGATTTAATAAAAACTGCTTTTCATTAGATTATACTTTGAGTGTAGCGGGGGAGACAGAACACTTCAAGCAACCCAATACATAAAGCCTTAAGCAACTCCAAACACAACAATCTCCCACCCGAAGGCAACAGGCTCACCCGGAAACAATAACTATAATCTCCTCAAAAAAATAACAATCTAATAACTATATGTTATTGGGTTGCTTGAAGTGTTCATAGGAGGAGCGGTCTTTAATTTTCGCAGAAAAGCAGTTTTATATATTTTATTTAACATAAATCTCTTCAAGATTATGTGTCACTCCGCCAAGCTCTGTCGGGTGAATATTACCGAACTTGTTTCTCACAGCCATAATTCTGGTGGGCGAATATAAATAAATCATCGGCTTTATATCATAAATGAGTTGTTGGTATTCCATATACAAGTCTTTTCTCTTGTTGTAATCAAGCTCAATCGCAGCCTTATCGAATATCTCGTCAAGCCTTTTTTCCCAAGGATATATGTCCTTCATATCCTGAGGGTTTTTTCTCATGTTGAATAAATGCAGCGAACCGTTAGAGTACCACACGTTTTTTCCGCCGTATGGCTCAAGCGGATTACCGGTAAATCCCATTATCACGGCATCCCAATCGAGTGTATTTGTAAGACGGTTGACCAGAGTGTTAAATTCAACTGGCTTGAAGTTTATGCTCATTCCAAGGTCTTCTAAGTCCTGCTTGACCATAACCCCGATAGATTCGCGCTCTGTGTTCCCGGCATTGGTGTATAAATCGAACTCGACTTTGTTGCCTTCTTTGTCGTGGAGTTTACCGTTTTTATCCCAGTAGAAACCGGATTTTTTGAGGAATTCTCTTGATTCGTTCAAATCCTGTGGGTGACCTTTGGCAACTTCTTCGTTTAAATAAATAGAAGAAAGCGCTTCAGGAGTGAATAGAGGCTGCCCGACTCCGTTTGCGATATTAAATACAATATTTTCTCTGTCTATCGAGTAGTCTATGGCTTTTCGGAAGTTCAAATCGCCAAACCACTTTTGTTTCTTAGGGTTAACATAGTATTTGCCCTTATCATCTTTTCTGGTATTGAGATTTAGCCCGAAATACATTGTCCCAGTGTCCGGCCCAAGATTGTAGATTTTGTAGTCAGAGCTCTTTTCTTTTTCTTTAAATATTGCGACATTCGCCCCTCTTAAGCCCACAATATCAAGCTCTTTGGATTTGAATTTCAACAGTTCGTTATTCAAATCGCCAACTATCACAATAATATATTTATCAAGATAAGGCAATCTTTGACCCTTATCGTCAATCATTGCATAGTTTGGATTGCGCTCGTATACTATTCTTTGTGCCGGAACGTATTCTTTAAGCTTGAATGCACCGCTCACGACAAAGTCTTTCGGCGGTGTCGACGGTCCCCAGAAAGAATCAAATGCGGGTTTACCCTTGTCTGAAATAGGTTTAAGTATATGTTTGGGTGCAATAGGCACGCTTATTTGTCTTAAAAAAGGTGAAAACGGTTTTGGGGTGACAAATTTTACCGTGTATTTGTCTATTTTTGAAACTACAGGAAGCTCACCGTCGATATACATAGAATCTCTGGTACTGGTGTTACCGTATCCGCCGAATATCAATGTATTCCAGGTGTAAACAACATCGTCAGCCGTGATTTCCTTGCCGTCAGACCAGATCAAACCTTGTCGTAACTTGATAATATATGTTTTTTTATCGGGCATTGTTTCGATTGATTTCGCAAGGCGGGGAATAACTTCACCATTGTATGGGTCAGTGGTCACAAGCCCCTCAAACATAGTATCTGCCGCCAGAGAAGAAGTTGCATCTTTTGAGTTCCAGGCATTGAATGTTTTCGGGCCTTCACCTATAGTGCTCAAGACCAGTGTACCGCCATATTTGCCGGGTTCACTTCTTGATGTTATGTAGTCGACTCCGTTTATTGTTTTTATTTCACGTTTCTTAGGAGTGTATGCTTCACCGACGCCGATTCCTTCTGAGGTTATTGTTTTCTCCGCACACTGTTTGTCTGCACGAATACAGCTGGCTAAGAGCACTAAGACCAAAACGATTAAAGATATCAATAAAGTTCGTTTCTTCATGCTAACAAATTTAGCACAAAGTTAGTTTTTACACATTATCAACTAACTACATCTACTTGGCGCTTGGTATACAATTCTATGCAGTAAAACAATTCGTCGCAGAATGCATAAACTCGATTATCTGTGAATAATACTCTAAAGGCGAAGAACCGTTTAGGATTAAGTCTGCGTCTGCTTTTGACGGCACGATGTATTTGTCCGCAGCATCCCTGACATACTGCCAATGCTTTAGAGCGTTATTCGGGTCTTGGTTGCGCTTTTCGGCTCTTTGCATAAACCATTTTTTCTGAATCTTTGGATTTATATCCACGTAGACCTTAACATCAATACAGTCAGCAATATCAGAATAAAGTGCTGCCATTCCTTCCACAACAATAAGTTTTTCGGCAGAGATAGGAATAGAATCTTTCACACTTATGCCTGTTCCATTAATTAAATATTCAGGCGCCATGATATCCTGTCCGCTAGAGAGCTGTATAAGATGTTCTTTTAATAAACCCAGCTGAAAACTTCTCGGAGAATCCACGTCATATCCGCTGTCACGAAGTGCATCAAAGTCTCCGTATTTTTTGATTTGTGCGGAGATATCATTGAAATAGTTGTCTATGCTCAAATATTCAAGTGGGAAATCCAATTCTACGCTGGTTTTTTTGACGGCTTTGCAGATGGTTGTTTTTCCGCTTGCTGACTCGCCCGTAACGCCAATCAATATTCTTTTGTTGGGATGTTCAATTAAACGTCTTGAGAACTTGCTGATGAAGTTAGGATTGACCTCTAAAAAGATAGGATCATCAGTTTTTCTATCGTGTTGTAGAATTTGTTTAAACTTCGTTTGAAGATAAAAGGCGAGAAATTCACGACCTGTTTTCGTTGAAAAATCAGGCTTCGTAATCTTGTCTTGAGAAGTTCTTTGCTTTTCTAATAGTATTTGCATATCTAGTTAATACGTCTCAACCTAAAAATTTGCTATTGATAAAATAAAAGTTTACAATTAATTCTGCCGTACCGCTATAGATTTATTTAATTAGTCTCCCTATCCTTAGAGGAGAGGGTTGGGGTGAGGTGGTGACCCTTAGGGTAAATGTTTACGGTATCTCACAAACTACACATAAATCTTTGATATAGAGCAATAACCTTGCTCCTTAACAATTACTCTTCCGGCGGCAAATCACCCATAACAACAGCAACTTCCTTAGAATCAAGGTTGAATATTGTATGGAGAGCTTTGATAGCTTTGTTTGCGTCGCCTTTTTCGACAAGACAGCTGATTTTGATTTCACTGGTGGAAATCATTTTTATATTGATACTTTGCTCAGCAAGAGCCTTAAACATAGAAGCTGCAATACCCGGTCTGTCTACCATACCTGCACCAACGATAGAAACTTTAGCAATGTCTTCGTCAACAAGAACACCTGATGCGTTGATTTCTCTGACTATATCTTTAACAATATTCATTGTTTTGTCGTAGTCAGTTTTTGCGACGGTGAAAGCAATGTCGTTAGTGTCATCGTTTCGGCCGTAAGACTGGATAATCATGTCTACGCTGACATCAGATTTTGCCAGTGTTTCAAAGATTCTTGCCGCATTACCCGGTTTGTCAGGTACTTCACAAATAACTACTCTCATCTGTGACAAATCAGCAGCCACGCCCGTGACCGGTTTATGGATTTCCATGTCTTCTACTCCTGTTATATAAGTTCCTAAATCTTCTAGATGGAAGGTGCTTCTGACTCGAAGCGGCACTTTGAATTGTTTTGCTGTTTCAACAGAACGAGGATGCAACACGTTCGCTCCTACATATGCGAGCTCTAGCATTTCTTCGTATGAAATTCTGTCGAGTTTGCTGGCACAAGATACGACTCTTGGGTCTGTGGTGTAAACACCGCGAACATCTGTGTAGAGGTCACATCTATCTGCTTTTAATGCACCTGCAATAGCCACCGCAGACGTATCAGAACCCCCTCTTCCGAGTGTAGTGATTTCACCGTCAGGTGTAACACCCTGGAAGCCGGCTACTACTATGATTTTACCTTCATCAAGGTTTTGTTTAAGCTTGTTTGTTTTTATATCGACAATTCTTGCTTTAGAGTGGATGCACTCTGTGATGATACCTACCTGCATAGCGTTCATGCTTATTGCAGAATAACCTTCGGATTGTATTGCCATAGTCAAAAGAGCTATAGTGACCTGTTCTCCTGTCGCAAGAAGCATGTCCATTTCTCTTGAGGATGGTGAAGGAGTGATTTCTTTAGCCATCTTAACAAGATAATCCGTAGTGTGTCCCATAGCAGAAACGACAACAATAACGTCATTTCCGTTGTTTTTCTCTTTAATTACGGCTTTTGCAACATTTTTAATCTTTTCAGGATCAGCGACTGATGTGCCGCCAAATTTTTGAACTACTATTCCCACTATTGCCTCTTAAATGTTCATAAGTTTCGTGTGTGTATATTAAGTCTTCGAAAATCCCTTTGCGCTGGCGTTGAATACGTTTAGCCCTCTTGCCCCCCTGGTTTGTTTAGAACCCCCTCGAGCCTGTTTCGGATTTCCTCGACCCCTAAGTTATTATACCTCTCTAAAAATTTATTACAATATTCTAAAGCACTTGTAACTTCATAATGTGAAACATTCTCCTCAAAGAACATATTCAGTATCTTTTCTTGAAGACAAAGAAAGTCAGGAGCTTTGTTGAAAGTATCCACACAACACGCAAGCTGTTCCACTGCATCTTCCAATTTTTCCATCTCCATATATACTTCGGCAAGCGCAAAATTAGCAAATGTATAAGAAGCATTGAGCTTAAGTGCGTTCAAAAACTTTTCTTCAGATTCTTTAACCTGTCCTGTCTTTAGGAGAATTGTTCCGAATGCAAAATTCGCATCAGGCGATTCTTTATGGTCAAGATAAGAGGTTCTTGCCTTTCTAAGGGCTTCTTGTTCTTCTCCAAGTTCGAGGAGTAGATTTGCAAAGTTAATATATGCCTGAGCAAATTTTGGATTGTATTCTATACATTTTTTGTAGAACTTTTTTGATTCCTCGTAGTTTTTCAATTTATAGTGGCAGTTTGCAATGTTGAAATATATATGACGGGCTTTTTGGTTCGCATCAAGTGACCTTGTATAGTATTCTACAGACTTTTCATAATCTTCTCTGTCATAAAAAAGTGTAGCAAGGTTATATAAAGCCTGCGTGTGTTCTTGATTTACATCCAAAACCTTGTAGAAGAAATTTTCTGCTTCAGCTATGTCACCAGAAACCATAAAATTTACACCTAGGTTGAATAGAATAATTTCATTCCCCGGATTCTCCATAAAAGCTTTGTATAATTTTTCACGTGCTGTTTCAAGATGATTAAAACGCTGTAATGCATTCCCCCAGTTTGCATAAAATTGAGGCGTAGGGTTTATCTTTTCTTTAGCTTGTTCATATATTTGAAGACATTCTTTTTCTTTACAAAGAATCATATACGCATCTGCAAGAAGCAAATGGGCTTCTATCTTTGCCGCATCTGCATCAATGGCTTTTTGTGCATATTCTATAGTGCTTTCAAGCTTTTGTAGCTTTGAATAACAAAGCGCAAGATAATAAAATGACTCGAAACGATTTTCGTTGAACAACAAACAGTGGGTAAATTTTGCTATAGCATCTTCGTATTTTTCCTGCTCAACGAGTAAAACACCCCATAAAAAAGGAGTAATCGGATTTGTCGGGTCTATGGATATTGCCTTCTTGAACTTTTCTTCAGCTTCTTCTTTTTTGCCGAATTTTGCAAGAGAAATACCCCAGTTCAAATAAATCTGCTGGTTTCTAGGGTCATATTTTTGTGCAAGCTTGTAGATTGTTATCGCTTCTTTCAGATTCCCTATCTCTGATAGAGCCAAAGCCCACATTGTATATGCTTTAGCATTCATACGGTCAATCTTTGCCGCTTTTCTGAAATTTTTGATGGCTTCGGTGTAATCTTTTTTCTTAAGAAAAGCAATTCCCATATTCACATATGCGTCGGGGTTTTGTCCTGCCATATTAATAGCTGTGTTGAATTTATCCATCGCAACATCAACCTGCCCGATATTCGCAAGATGAATACCCCAATTGAGATATGCAGTGGTGGGGAGTTCGGCAGTAATCGTTAACTTTTTGTATGTGCTGACATACTCATCAAGTTTCTCGATTTGATCCAGTATTTCATTTACGTTCTTCTTCATATTTTTTTAACTCGACAATATTGTCTACGACTTCTCTAAATGCACCGTTTCCGCATTCAGCTTGTGTTATTTGAATCTGTTCAAGCTGCAAAACACTCTTGTTTGCTTCTTTCACTGTAACAGGATACTTCACCTTACACAGACATTCAATATCGTTTATGTCATCACCCAGATATAACACTTCATCTGCAGAAAGATTGTACTTTGTCATCATTTCTTCGAGTATAGGAAGCTTGTGTCTGATATTTTGATGCACGCCTGCAAGCTCAAACTTGTCAGCCAAGAAATTTATAGCGGTACTTTCTGCACCTGATACAATTGCGACATCAATCCCGTTTTTTAAGGCAACAGAAACACCCATGATATCTTTATAGCTCAGTTTTTTGGCGGCATTTCCATCATCGAAGATATAAACAGAATTGTCAGTGAATATCCCATCAAAATCCGATACAATGAGTTTTATTTTTGATGAGAGATTAAGAGTTTTGTACACTATAAGCCTTCCTGAGTTTCTTTATTATCGGTATCTCAGAGTCGTAGACTCGTTTATGCCCGTCGCCTAAAATCAGAGGTATATTGCGGATGTCACGAACCATTCTTCGTAGTCCTTCTGTCTCAAGACTCGCTGCCTGATCAGAACCCCATAGAGTTCTGTCTATTGTGATATGTCTTTCAACTGAACAAGCTCCAAGCATTATAGATAATATAGAAGACAAATAGCCTCTTTCGTGTCCGCTAAAACCGACAGGACAGCTGTAAAGTTCTTTTAATTGGGCTATGACATTAAGGTTAACCTCACTGTTTTCAGTCGGATATGTAGATGTGCAGTGATAGAGAATAAGGTTTTCTTCACCCAGTATATCTACAGCATGACGGATTTCTTCTAAGGTGCTCATGCCGGTCGATAATAAAATCGGCTTGTTAAAACTCTTTACGTGCTTTAAAAAGGCATCATCAGTGAGCATTGCTGACGCTATTTTATGACAAGGTGTATCAAATTGTTCTATAAAATCCAACGAACCAATATCCCAGCACGATGCAAACCACATGATTTTCTTTTCTTTGCAGTATTTGTCTATCTCGCAATAATCTTCATAGTTCAACTCGAGCCCTCTTTTGAGGTCACCGTTAGTAGAGCCGTAATAGTTTGGTCTTTCTGTCTCAAGACTC
>JAVBRY010000179.1:0-19461 GCA_031547505.1 Candidatus Gastranaerophilaceae bacterium
CATCACCTGGGGACCTTCATATGAGAATCCGAGAATGTATTCCGCAAAAATGGATACAGCAACAAACTCTGCGTCTACCAGTGTAGAACCGGGCAAAGTTAAAATGATGGTTAATATCAACTCGCAATTTTATGTTAAATAGTACGGTAGGTCAGGCAATTGCCTGACTCCTAATATATTATAAGAAGTAGGGTGGGCTTGCCAGCCCACCGACAATGACTAACAGTATGACAATTAAACCTAAAAAATCACTTGAAAATATTGAATTATACAGGGCTGAGCGATATACTCAGCCCTGGTCAATGAAATTGGATTCGAACGAGAACTACCTCGGACCTTCGCCGAGGGTAATCGAGCGTTTGACAAAACTCAATGCTAGGGATATTTCCCTTTATCCTGCGTATGGTGTTTTGTACGAAAAAATCGCAGAGGTGAACTGTGTCGAAATTGAAAACATCGCAGTCACAAACGGTGCCGATGAAGCTATAGAATCATTGATAAACACTTATCTCTCGGCTGAGGATACGTTGATTACCGTTAAACCCACATTCGCAATGCCGAAAATTTATACGGGAATTGTTGGTGCAAAATACCTGGAGATTCCTTATGAAAAGAAATGGGAATTCCCTCAAAGAAGCTTCTACAGTAGTATTAATGAGAGTGTGAAAATTATTCTGATAACTTCTCCGAACAACCCGACAGGTGATATTGTTCCGTTGGAATTTGTTGAAAAGCTGCTCCAAAGCTTCCCTGATAAGCTTCTCATACTCGATGAAGTCTATGCGACATATTCAGACTGCGCTCACACTTCGTTGGTCAAAAAATATGACAACTTGGCTATCGTGCGTTCTCTTTCAAAAGACTACGGGTTAGCGGGTTTGAGAGTGGGTTATATTTTATCAAACAATGAAAATATCAAAAACATAAGCAAAGTTCTGAGCCCGTATACAGTGAATAATATTGCCGCTATTGCAGCAATTGAGGCGTTGTCTGACACAAAATACATAGACTTTGTTCGAACAGAAATCAGAAAATCCCGAGAGTACTTGAATGAAGAGTTCTTGAATCTCGGTGCAACAGTCTATGAATCACACGCAAACTTTATCCTTGCCGACTTTAGAGAAAATACAGACAGAATTTATAATACACTGCAAGATAACAATATCATCGTTAAAAGATTCTCTGACAAGCTTGAAACTTGCTTGAGAATTACTGTTCCATCATATGTTGCGGCACAAAAAGTTATGGAAATTTTGCATCCGCAAAACACAATCGTCTTTGATATGGACGGTGTAATGGTTGATGTAAGCAATTCTTACAAAACAGCTATTCAAAAAACATACCAGAAATTCACGACTAACTTTGTTGATTCATCTGAAATTCAGGCAGTGAAAAATCTCGGGGGCTTTAACAATGACTGGGATTTAACCTATTATCTTATTAAAGAAGCAGGTGTTGAAATTGAATACGATGATGTAGTTGAAGAATTTCAAAGCATCTATTGGAACAACGGATGCGGTGTTATTAATGATGAAGATTTATTGATTCATCAAGAGACATTAAAAAAGCTTTCAGAGAACTATTCCTTGGCTGTCTTTACAGGCAGGCCAAAAGCAGAAGCCGAATATACACTAAATCGATTCAACATAAAAAGCTTCTTTTCAAAAATTATAACAATGGACGACCTGCCAAAAGATAAACAAAAGCCGGATACATGCGGATTGAGTATATTAAAAGATGCCCTGAGACCTGTTGAACTTTATTATCTGGGGGATACAGTTGATGATATGAAATGCGCTTCGGATTTTGGTGCAATAGCTGTAGGAGTTTTGCCTCCAAATGATAAGTCAGACGGCCTGAAAGATTTGTTATATCTATCTAAAGCGAATTATGTTATAAATGATGTTAATGAAATAATTGATATTTTGGAGAACGTGAAAAATGCATAGAATTGGGAAAGCTGTCAGAACAACGAATGAAACCGATGTAAGTGTTGAATTAAACCTTGATGGTAGCGGAAAATTTGATATTGAAACAGACATAAAATTCTTCAAGCATATGCTTGAACAGTTCGCTTACCATTCAAAATTCGACCTGAGGGTTATTGCAAAGTCCTGTGACTCAGACCAGCACCACCTTGTTGAAGATGTTGCGATTGCTATGGGGCTTGCTTTTAAAGAAGCTATTAAGGATAAATCAGGTATAAATCGCTACGGGCAGTTTATTCTTCCTATGGATGAAGCGCTTGTTCTTTCAGTTGTTGATATTTCTGGACGTGCTTTTTCAAAACTCGATATCACTGTAGAGGAAAAGATTTCAGATTTGGACAGCATAATCCTTCCTCACTTCTTCACAAGCTTCGCTCAAAATTCACAAATAACTGTTCATATAAAACAGCTTGATGGTTCAGATTCTCACCATATTGCTGAAGCTGTTTTTAAATCCTTTGGCAGGGCGCTTGGCTGTGCTGTAAAACAGGGTGAACGTAACGAAGTCCCTTCGACCAAAGGTGTACTGTAATATTTTTTATTTACATTGTCTAAACATTGACTGCATCTCTACAGATTACAATCTTTGGGTCTAGCGGGGGAGACAGCTCATTTCAAGCAACCCAATACACATAGCCCAAACCAATCCAAACACACTAATCTTCCACCCGAAGGCAACAGGCTCACCCAAAACAAACACAATAATCTACGCATCACAGCAACACTAAAATAATTATATGTTATTGGGTTGCTTGAAATGAGCCTAGGAGGAGTGGTCTTTAATTTTGTCGTTGAGATGCAATTGTAGTTTGTTAAAATTCACTAAAAAATAAGCAATTTTCCCTCGTAAATGTACTTTATATAAGTATGATATAGATACGAGAGAGATGCTGATGAGTTCAGTCGAGAATACCTCACACATTGCGTATAGCCCGACTATGAAGCGAGAAGCCCTTGTCAAAGACAAGGAGAAATTGAACAGCATTTTTGATAAATATGACCTGGATGGCAATGGTGAACTGGACTCTGATGAGGTAAACCGAGTTCTGGATGATTATGCCAAAACAGAGCATATGAATAAGCGTGAACTTAAAGAGGCAGGCTTTGATAAAGGTGAAATTAGTTCTTTAAGAAAGTTCATGTCGAACTTCAAGAATGAATTTAAAAAAGATGTTTATACAGATAGTAAAATTAATTATTCAAAACAGGGCAAATACGGTGACTGCTGGGTTTTATCCGGTGTGAATGCTCTTTCATACACCGATGAAGGTAAAAAAATGATTGAAGAAGCTATCTCAAAAGATGAGAATGGAAATATAATCGTTAAGCTCAAAGGACCTGGCAGAGAATACGTTGTTACTAAAGAAGAATTGCTGAACGATGAAAATGGCGTTCGCGGTGATTACGATATGAAAGCGCTGGAAATTGCAATCAAAAAATATCGTGCAGATTTAGTCGAAGAAAACAAAGATAATCCTGATCGAAATGCAAGCATACATACATATACAGGCTGGGCAAAAGAAAAAGACCCTCTTTCCGGCGGCTGGGGCAACGAAACAATATGGATTTTAACAGGCAAAACCGGAAAGACATACTTTGCAAACAAAGAAAAATATAATGAAAACCTCAAAAACGGTAAAATTGAAGACAGCTGCCTGTATCCTGAAGAGATAAGAGGAGAGGATTTGACACTCGACGATGTGAGCGAATCTTTAAATAATATGACAGATGAGCCCGGCATATACGCAACAAATTGTGCCTTTAAAAAGAATAGCTTTAGTCAGCCGGAATTGCGTAAAGGTCACTCTTATGCTGTAAAACGAGTTACAGAAGACCATGTTTTTGTTGTTAATCCTTGGAACTCATCAAAAGAAATAAAAATTCCTAAAAAAGAATTTTTGAAAAACCTTGAAGAACTTTCTATTGTCGATATGAAAAAAGAAGAATAATTAAAAATCTGAGGCAATGACTGCATCTTGGCAGGCGCAACATCTTCGGGCCTAGCGAATTCCGGCTAGGGCGCCGTGTCACGAAGTGACCCAGCCCGTCCTGTGCTTGTTCGCGAAGCGGGCAAAACCACACTTTTGCCGAACTGCAGGTAATTCAAGACAGGAGGAACGGTCTTTAACTGTTGTCGTCGAGATGCAGTCATTGCCTTTAATAATATTTAGACTTTTTAAACTTTATCATTAAACATTTACCAGTGTAGGTGAATGTCAATTTTTCCTGAAAACATTGCCTATTCTAGGGTTACGTTAAATGAAAGTTATTGTTTATTTGTAAACTTTTTGTAACATTTCGAATCAAAACCTAAAGTTTTGACTCAAACATGTCGAAGAGTAATACAGATATGCAAATTATAAGGAGTATTAATTATGGGAATGGCTGCCGCACAGGCCAGATTCTTGGGCTTAACTGCAAGAAAATCTAACGTTGAATACGAAGGCCAACAAGTGAACCAACAAAGAATGTCACTTGCTAACCAAAGCGCGGGTCTTTTTAACGACATGTTGTCAATGAAAGTACCAACTGCTCCTTTAGCAACAGACTATTCTAAAACAGAATATGTATTCGTCAATCCAGCCACATCTGAAGAAGTTTCATTGGGTTACATTTTGAAAAACCCGACAGCTGATGGTGATATACAAACTTATACAGTAGATGGCACAATCAAAAGAACTGATTACCTCTACAATATGACTACAAAAACACTTGGTACAGGTGATTTGAACTCATATATGATAGTTCCTAGTGATACAACACCTGTTACTTACTCAATAAGTATCGGAAACGGAAACCCGATGTCACTTATGGGTCCAAACAGATATGACAGCTTAGTAGACCAATTCAATGCTACTGATGGTGCTCCGGGCACAGCAGCTGCAGGTGATTTGTTCTACAGATTCTTGGACAGCACTACAGGTATTTCTTACTTCGTAAGTTCAAATGAATTGGATCCGGCTAATGGCGTGACTCCAGGCGGGCTTACAGTTTATTCACAACAGTCTTATGTTAAAAGTGACCAATTCCACTACGACTCAGCTCAAATTACCGCTGCAAACGATGGCACTGGAAGATATTCTTCTATCAGATTTGCTACAGGTACTGACGCAAACGGTGATCCGATAAACTTTGTAACTGTTCCATTGGAAATGCGTACAGTTCAAGATGAAAAATCATTTGATGAAGCAATGAATAAATATAACGCGGACAAAGCAGCTTACGACAAACGTATTGCTGAAATTGATTCCAAAACAGCTATCATTCAACAACAAGACAAAACTCTCGAATTGCACCTTACTCAGCTTGATACAGAGCAGCAAGCAATTCAAACAGAGATGGATGCTGTTAAAAAAGTTATTGATAAAAACATTGAAGAATCATTCAAAACATTTGCATAATAATACTCCAATTATCACCGGTCCCCTGCGGACCGGTTTATTTTACCAAAAAGGAGTAGAGCAAAAAAACTAGTAGGAAAATGTTAATAGGATAGAATTTTAAGGGATACATTAAACAGATGATTTTAAGAGGAAATGGCTTTAAATATGCGTAAAAACGCAATATAATGAGGGTGTAACATTCCTTAATATAAAATGTGTGAAGTTTGACTATAGGAAGAAAATAATTAAATTTTAATTGATAGGTAAGTAAGAACGGAGATAACATATATGGGTATGGCAGCTTCCCAGGCAAGATATCTGGGTATACTAGCAAGAAAGATTAATACGGAATATGAAGGTCAACAGGTTAACCAGCAAAGAACTGCTTTGGCTAACGAAAGTGCAGGCTTGTTTAGACGACTGCTCGAATTGAATATACCTACTGCTCCGGATCAAACTAACTATAAAACAGATACTTATGACTATTCTGATGCATCAAGTACTACCGGAAAAACGACAATTGAATCAATTACCGAAGACGTGGGTTCAAATCCACCGACGTATACAGTTCAGGTTAAAAAACGCATCAGCGTTCCTCAGTACAACGGTTTGTCTAACCAGGATGTTTCTGTTATACAAGATGCAGCCAACAAATATAGCATTAACCTGCCTAACGGGACACAGTTTGACCTCGCCGGTCCTATTAACGGACTGAGCCAAACATTGGTTGATGAATTTAACGACCTTGGTGCCGCAGGTTATACAAACACTACAACAGATTCGTACTATAAATTCGTTAACCCTACAAATAACGCTACATATTATATAAACGCAACACAGACAGGTTTTGACCCTGCCGTGACGACTCTTCAACCGGTAGATTTCTTCACGACAATGGCGGTAGAGCAGGATTCCTACGAGACGATAAATAATGTCACAATGGCCCAAACAGATACAGGGCTGTATACGTCTATGTATTGGACAGATGCTTCCGGTAAACATACATACAGCTTAAGCCCTGTCAGCGTTTATGATGAACCTGGCTTTGATAATGCTATGAATCAATACAATGCTGATAAAGTAGCATATGACAAAGAAATTGCCGATATCAACGCAAAAACCAAAAAACTTCAGGAAACTGACAGAACATTAGAATTGCGTTTAAAACAACTTGATACCGAGCAGGAAGCTTTGCAGACAGAACTTGATTCAGTCAAGAAAGTTATTGATAAAAACATCGAGATTGTATTCAAAACGTTCCAATAGATTAGTAAAATATGTGAGGGAAAAATGTCTTATAAAAATGACGGTTACTTGGTTATATCGAACAAATTCAGCAATGCCAGCTCTGACGCTAAAGCACAGCTGTTTGAAACCTATGACAGGTTAAGAGATATAACTGTCAGCGGATCATCGCTGGATGGCTCAGGATTCGGTGCTGCCGGTTCATTTTTATGGAACATTGCCCGACTGATTTCCCCAAGTGCCTTCATGTCCGTGATGGGCGGTACACAAACAATGAATATTCCCGGAACATCATACTGGTCACCTATAAGTGGCGGGAATTCCATTCTTGATGGCGGCAACTCTGCATTTGGTTTATCAAATATGGGTAACTATCCCGGTTTTCCGAGCGGCGCTGCGAATGTGTTCTGGGGATTCGGCTCTGCTGATACCGGCATTATGACTGGTGGTGCTTCTGATTTATACAGTTCTTCTAGCATAGGCGGAGCAGTAGCCGCTAGTACTGCTTCTTACGGGACTGGCATCGCAGCAGGATTCGGTACTCCCGGAACAGGTTGGACTATTCCGTTAGCGGGTACTGTTTCAGGTATCGCAGGTGTTGTTCAGGCAATGGCGCCATATATGGGTACATTCGGGTTAGCGGCTACAGTTGCAGGGAATCTGTTACAAGGTACATCTTCAGCTGCATTGGCTGCGTATCAAAACGTCACAGGACGTATTCTTTCTAATGCTGACACAATTCTCTCTAACAGAGTTAGAAACATTGAAACTGTTGTAAAAATGCTTGATACCCAAGGTGATATCGTCAAAAAAATGCTTAAAGATGATATTGAAGGTGATAGTAAAGCCGTTCAAAATATGTAATCTGGTTCTAACTCAACTCATTGGTTACAAATCCTGCGTACAGGATTACTTTGTATACAAAAATAAAGGAGTGTTCATGTTCAAGTTTAACAATGATTTTTTTAATAATCTCTTGGTGAAGATTGTAAATTTTTATTACAACCTGCTGTCCTGTGATACAGAATCACTAAAGAATTGCGGCGAAATGTCGATAACACAAGAAGAACATAAGACTAATATGGCTATACTTAAAAATATCGCAGGGGCGTATCAGTGTTGTTTTAAATAACTGAGGTTTCAAATCCTCAATTATTAAGATTTATTAAAATATAATATTTTCAAGGCAATTTCCGTATCAGTTCTGTTTTTATCTTTATGTAAGTGTCCGTGTGGACAAGGAGTACTCAATTGTTCCAAAACGTTATACAGGATCAAATACAAAGTTTGAAGAACTTTATTTACTACATTATTAACTTTGCAAGAAGAAATAATGTAATCAAAGAAGTGTTCACACAGTTTGTTATCGCTGCGAAAGACTTTTTTACAATGAAAAAAAAGTTAAAAATGGCGAAATACAGAGTGAATTATCAAATGTATAAGTTAAATCAAATGGAACAGTTGATAGCCGAAAACAACGAACACGTTTTCCTTAGGGGGAATAAACTTAACCAAACTAGATAAAGGTAGGAAACAATGGGACTGGCAACAGCACAAATGAGAAGTATCTATCTCTTCCTTTATAAGGCAGACCTAGAGTACAAGATACAGCTCATCACGGAAGCAAAAATGAATTTGGGGAAAACTGTCACCGACTTGATGAACGCCGGTACAGATTTGACGACCGATGATCCCGTGGTTAAAAAACTGGAAGCAAGAAAAGAACGTCTCCACACAATGGAGAAGCAGCTTGATTACCAGTTAGCTATGTATCAAAACAAACTCAAAATGATCGATACTGAACTTGAATCCAGTGCGGCTCTTGTTGACAAGAATATTAAATTCTCATTTACATACGGTAAATAGCATTTAATAAATAAAAATCTTACAAAAGCAGGCTTTATTTAGCCTGCTTTATTGTTGTTTTCTTTTTTATATCTTGGATAAAACCCTAGCTTAGCAGCATATTCGCCCGTCCAGATTGGAAACGTACGGGCGATTTTATAATGCTTATAATATTTGTCATTGGGGATAGTTTTAAAAAGATTTATTACATCGTCAAGATCGTAAAACAAATCCTTTTGAGTGGTGGTGTTCTTAGGCATTGAAAGACCATTCTATTTGGCTAATACGTGCTGTCACCCCGCTGTGTGATTATAAAATTAAATCAACGATTTTATTCTGAGCGGGGTCTATACTGTTCGGGCGTAGGGTGGGTAAAACCCACCGCAATTATTTATTTAGCGTCTGATAATTTAGGTGATAGCGTCAATTTGATAAAGTTTTTGGCGTCATTTACAGGAACCGCAAAACCGATTCCGATGTTTGAAATATTGTTATCAGGATTATAAATGGATTGACTAATTCCGATAACCTCCCCTTGTATATTTAAAATTGGCCCGCCTGAGTTACCCGGGTTGATAGCTGCATCGGTTTGAATTTTATTTTTGGCGTAGTCGATACGTGAAACAATACCTGTAGTCAGGGTGTTGTTAAATCCAAACGGATTTCCTATCGCCAGAACTCGCTGTCCGACTTTTACAGCTTCAGAGTTGCCCATTGTTATTGTAGGCAAAGAGCGTCTCGGAGATATTTTAATAAGAGCCAAGTCCTTATCTTTCCCTAAAAGAGAAAGTGTTTCACCCTTGAAAACCTCACCTGTAGACAGTGTAACCTGTATATCAGAGGCAGAATCGATTACGTGAGAGCTGGTCAGAATTATCCCTTTAGGATCAATGATACATCCTGCTCCGCTTGAAATTCCGTCAGGGAGATCTGCTTCAACAGCAACGATAGCAGGTGAAATTTTTTCATAAATTTGAACAACCGCTGACTCTTCGCTTTGCGGTTTTATGCTTATGATTTTACTGTCTGCTGCAGGTGAAAAGCCTGTAATAATCAATAATGATAAAAGTGTAATAATATGTTTACGCACAATCTCTCTCCCTCTCGTTGTCTCTCTTTGATAATTAATATTATTGATTTGAACGGGGGATTTAATAACGATAAATCAGGCAGGTAAGGCAGATATTAATTTTTTTATTAAAATGATGGAGATGAGTTTAAAATTGGAAACATATTTGTTTCAAATTTAAGGACTCTAAGCTATAATTTAACAATGCAAACAGCTGTAAAAACCTTAAATAAATTCGATTCTAAAGTTTATAGTGCCGTCAAAAAAATAGTTGGAGAGAAAAATATTATCTCTGATATCGAAGGCGTCTACGCCTATGCTTTTGATTGTGCCCATGTGAAATATAATCCGGAAGCTCCCTGTATCGTTGTTTTCCCTGAAACGACAGAACAGGTAAGTGAAATAGTAAAAATTGCTGACTTGAATAACATTCCGATAATCCCCCGAGGAGCAGGCACAAACCACTCCGGCGGCTGCATCCCTGTAAAAGGCGGAATTATATTGGGATTCACCAAAATGAATAAAATATGGGATGTAAATATAACAAACCTCACCTGCCGTGTTCAGCCCGGAGCCATTGTGGCAGATATACAAAGAGCCGTTGAAAAGGCAGGCATGTTTTATCCTCCTGATCCTTCGAATCTTGCCGTATCTACCATTGGCGGCGGCATTGCCTTGTCTGCAGGCGGCCCAAGAACCTTCAAATACGGAACAGTAAAGGACTATGTACTTGATTTAGAAATCGTTAAAGCAGACGGAACTATTATGAGAACAGGTGCTGCGACTGCAAAAAATGTCACAGGCTATAACTTAACCCAGCTTTTTGTTGGCTCTGAAGGGACTTTGGGTATTGTGACCGAGGCAGTTTTAAAACTTATCCCAAAACCCGAATTCTCAAACGTCCTTCTTGCATACTTTGACAGCCTTGATGATGCAGTTGATGCGGTGAGTTCAATTATTTCTAACCATCTTGTACCGTCAGTTGTTGATTTGATGGATAAAAAAACTATTCAAACAGTTGAAGACTTTTACCCTACAGGGCTTTTAACAGATAAAGAAGCGGTGCTTCTTATCGAAGTGGATGGAGATAAGGCATCTATTGAATATCAACAAGAGAGGGTAATTCAGGAGTGTAAAAAGTGTAATGTGTCATTTATAGACTGCGCCAAAGATGAAGAACATAAGAAAAGAATCTGGACATCTCGCCGTTCGGCTTTTGCAGCGTGTGTGAAGCTTGCCCCCAATGTGATTACTGAGGATGTTGTTGTGCCTCGTTCAAAAATTTCTGAACTGGTGTCAGGTATAAATACAATTTCTGAAAAATATGGTATCATTACTTTGATAATGGGTCACATAGGTGATGGCAATGTTCATCCGAACTTTGCTCTGGATCTGAGAGACGAAAACCAAAAGAAAAAATTTGAAAGTGCGAAGACTGAACTGTTTAAACTTGCAGTGAGTCTGGGCGGAACACTTTCAGGGGAACATGGCATAGGGTGCCAAAAATCAAAATATCTGGGTATAGCTGTTGATAAAAATGCACTTGAAATGATGAAGTCTTTAAAGAAACTTCTCGACCCTAAAAATATTTTGAATCCCGAAAAAATGATCTGACACTAAAGAGGGACGAAAATGGATAATTGTGTAATATACTGTACAGTGCCAAACGAGTTTAATGCGAGTTTGATTGCGAGCACTCTTGTTGATGAAAATCTGGCAGCGTGTGTGAATATAATAGATAATGTAACTTCCATGTATAAATGGGAAGGCTCTACACAGACAGATAAAGAACTTCTCCTGATTATAAAAACTCAAAGAGCCAAATTTCCTCAAATCAAAGAAAAAATCATCTCACTTCATGAATATTCGATTCCTGAAATCATTGCACTGCCGATTGTTAATGGCTCTGAAGAATATATGAAATGGATTGTAAAAGAGACTTCATGATAGATTCTGTTACTAGTTTTCAAGAACAAAAGTCATCTGCCCGCATATTGCAGGAGATGATTGAGTTTGTCGAGTCGTTTGGTATTTGTGTAAACACAAAAACCAAAGCACGCGGTCATCAGGGCTTTTTTATGAAAAACCGCATAGATGTCTCGACGCTCTTAAATGAAGAGAGAAAAAGAGAAGTCCTTGTGCATGAATTTGCACATTTTATTCATCACAAAATTGAAGACGATGTTGCTAAAACACACGGTACACTTCAAAAACTCTTTAATACATCTGACCAAAAAGAAATAGGGATAATAGAAAAAGAACTATTGGAAGTTACCAGATTCGTAGATAAAAATCTGGTCATAGGGAAGTTGAACTCTCATAGAGATGCTTCTTTAGCGGAGATAAAAGTTTTAGATAAGAAAATAAAGTCCAAATATCCTGATTTTAAGCGTTCTTATCCGTTCAAACCTTTCGATAACCCGTTGAAAAAAACTGATGCAAAGTACCTTTTAAAATACGATAGAGTGAAAGTCAGAACACCATTCTTAGGGCGAATAAAGATGTATTCGGTTAAAACGTTCGCTGATGACTTCCCTCAATTCGATGATTTGATAGGCACTTACATCCTATTAAAATCCCACCAGAGAGTATTGAAGCGCATTTCTTCGAGAATAAACAGACTGAACAGATACTACAAACGTCCGTCAGAGCTCTTTGCTAGATTTATTGAAGGACTTTATATAGATAGAAATTTTGTTGGAGCTCTCGCACCCAATGCCTCTGTCCGATTCAAGGAACTATTGAATGAAGGATATTACTTTGAGTTGAGAGAGTTTACTGATAGATTCTTTGTATAGTTGATAATATTTATTATGTAAAAGTTCGTCATTGCGAGCGAATGCAGAGAGCGAAGCAATCCAGGCAAACGCATCAATCTCGCTGTCATTCCAAAGTTCCACCCCTACGTCATCCTGAACTTGATTCAGGATCTATCCCACTGTAATCGTAAGCTAAAAGCTTTCAAGCCTAAATCGTTGTTGCGGATAACATTGATTATTGCGGTGAATGTTTCCTTGTTACTTTTCTTTCTTTTACCTCGCAACAAAAGAAAGAAAAGTAACCAAAAGAAAGAAAATCCTGCGCATCAATTCGAAAAGATAATGGTTTTAAATGCCAATTTTACCGGTCAAGCTCGGATAAAATTGGCACCTAAAACCAAACTTTTCTAAGCGACCACAATAGGGGGAAGTATCCCCCTATAACCCCCTCTTTAAAATTTAATTTACATAATAAATATTATCCAACATAAAGCCCCGTCATTTCTGACAGGGCTTTAAAACTCAAATTAAATTCTAAAAACTACTTTTTAGAACCTACTTTACCGCCGTTAACAGCATCTTTGAATTTTTTACCAGCTGAGAAAGCAGGTACTGTTTTAGCAGCGATTTTGATTTCTTTACCAGTCTGTGGATTACGACCAGTTCTAGCAGCTCTTTTTCTTGATTCGAAAGTACCGAAACCAACTAAAGTAACTTTATTTCCTTTAGAAACTGTTTTTTGAACTGTTTCCATCCAAGCATTGATAACTTCAGCTGCTTCTTTTTGAGTAACTTTCGCTAATTTTGAAACTTCTTGTACTAATTCTTCTTTGTTCATGGTATTTAACCCCTTCTCTTTAATGTACATTCTTATTATAGTTAAATCTTGGATTATGGCAAGTACTTTTTATCCACCATATGGCTGTTTTTTAGAATAATTTTTTTTAGTATCTTTTGTTATTCTTCATTCTCTGCTTTACAATAGGTCAAAATAAGCCTAGAATAGTATTATTGAGAATGTTAAGGATAGATTAATGATAAAGCCCTGGAATGATTACTTTTTAGAAATAGCAAAGACATGCGCAACTCGCTCGAATTGTTTTCGTGCGAAAGTCGGTGCCGTAATAGTCGGTGAAGACAAGAAAATAAAGGCTACCGGCTACAACGGTACACCATCAAAAGTCGTTTCTTGTTATGAACTGGGTAAATGTTACAGAATCGAAAAGAATATCCCATCAGGCACTATGTATGAGACATGCCGCAGTATCCATGCCGAACAAAACGCAATAATCCAAGCCGGCCAGGACAGATGTAAAGACGGAACCATGTATATCTATGGTCACGATTTCATTTGCATTCTCTGTAAACGCTTTATTGTCCAGGCAGGAATAAAAGATGTTTATCTTAAAAAGGATGAAAACTCACCTGAAAAATACATCCTTGTCGAAGATATAAGAAAAGAATTGAGCGCAGATTTTTCTGTTTAGGCTTTAATTGAAGTCTTTATCTATTGCGTCATTCTGAGCAAAGCGAAGAATCTCAGGGTATCACATGAATTTGTGCGCAGGTCATACTAAGCAAACGAAAATTCTTTAAATCAAAACACTTTCTATCTCAAACAGCTCTTCAATCTTTCCTGTCTTAACAACATCAACTATCTTTTCATAAATTTTATCCAGCGATTCTTGAGAAAGGAATTTTATTGCAGGAGGAAGCTTTAGGTCTGCTGTAGTTTTGGCGTTTGTGAAATTATTGTTCAGTGTCAAAAATTCCCTGTAGGTATCCATTATTTTTTTCCAGTTTTCGGGGATGCCGTCACACTTGCCCAGATAATATTTGCAGTCCTTTTCATATTTTGAAAAGTAGTCTGTTATGTAATTAATCTCGAAGAATATAGCTTCTTCATTCACTTCTTTGCCGTAAAAATTGTTGTCTAAGATATCTTTAGGACTGTCTTTAAAATTCTGGTTTATATATGAAGCCCAGAATAAACACCCCAAATAAAACGCAACAGAGTTTTGCAGCAGCATAAGTATCTTTGAGCTGACCATTTTATATTGAAACTTTTTCTGGTGCGGAGCTTTAATCCCAGCCATAACCGCATCAAACTGATCCAAATTATCTGACGCCCTGAATGTATATTGTGAATACCCGGGATCGAACGGTACACCTTTATCGAAATTCATTGTTGTTTCCTTCTCTACTAATCATTGTTGTCATGCCTGCACCGGCAGGCATCGCACAAACTTTGCAGTCAGCACTACTTTAAAATATCTCTTTTCCTTTATAATCCCATGTTTAATACATATTGCCAAAGAATTCATTTGAAATCGACTAAAAAATTGATAGAGGCAAAGCCGAAATCTAATTTTTGTCGCCCCGTGCCTGATAGCGGCGCCGACCCGGTCGCGAGGTCCCCGGCGAAGCCGGTCAAGGAATAACAAAGGTCGGGGTGAGGGGGCAGCAGAGCATAGAAAGTCAATAATAGATTACAATTTTCCTTTATTTTGAAAAATATATTCTTAACATTCCGTAACATTTGAATTTATTAAGCAATTTTTGATTCGAAATTGTTTTTATTTTATTAAGAAGGATATTTTTAAGTAATTAATTGGGAAGGAATAGTTATTATGTCTGACAAAATTTCGCCTGCAAATAGGTATGCAGAGTACAGTGCAGCAATTCAAGAACTTATGCAGAAGCAGCGAGAAATAATAAATGATGCTCAAAATACTGCTAATTCCAACACTGCACAAAATCCAAATAATACGCAAAACTATATGAACAACAATGCGTATATGCAGAATTTCCGCGGTGCGCAAGAAACAAAAGCACAGCGTGATGCGAGAATTGATGAAGCAATGGAACGTGATTTAAAATTAAATTACGAAAAAGCTCTCAAAGCCGAAGAAGCGATAACTACAACACATTCAAAAAAAGTTATTGAGGCTGTAAATGAAGGCGATAAAACCGATACTAGAAGACTTACCGTCGCTGAAACAGGCAAAAGCATGTTGAATGGTATCGTTAAAATAGGGAAAGGACTGGTTTGCGGTGAAGACGGCAAATTCAGCTGGCTTAAACTGGGAAAAACAGTGTTAATAGGTGCTCTTGCAATAACAGCATCCGTAGCTCTGCCCGGAGTTGGTACAGCACTTGTAGTTGCAGGCGCAGCAGCAGGCGGACTCCAGCTCGGAAAAGGCGTAATAAAAGCTGCAACAGCGAACACAGTAGCGGAAAGAAAATCTGCTTGGGAAGATGTTGGCGGAGGTGCAGCGACTGTTATTGCATCCAGATTTGGTGCAGGCGCAGCAGCAAGAGCAGCCAATGTATCTAAAGTAGCCGCAGCTGCATCTAACGCATCGAAAACAACTAAGTTAGGAATTTGGGCTAAGAATACTAAAATAGGACAATGCGTCAGAGGCACAATAGTCAGCGATAAAAATACACGCTCTCTGGTCAAATCTAAAGGCTGGAAAGATGCCGGAGGTCTACTATGGCAAGATGGTAAAGACAACTTAAAAGCAGCATTCAGACCTAAAAATGCTAAGGAAAATGCAATCGCAAAAGCTGAAAAACAGTACGCAAAGGATATCGAAGGCATAAAGGCTAAACAGCAGCAAATACGTGAACAAATTACAGATTTGGATGCAATTAAAGATGCAGAAAAAATTGCAAAACTGGAAAAACAGATTAAAGCTCTGGAAATTCAAAAAGGCATAAAAGAAGGATTCCAAGTAGATTTAGGAAAACCTGTCGCATCTGATGTTGACAAAGTTGGGACTAATAATAAAACAATAGAGACAATAGAGAAAAATTCTTTAGCTAAAAATGATAAACTTAGAGCCGAATATAAAACAGCTGATGCGAGTAGACAAGCTGAAATTGTAAAAGAAATGAGAAATAATCGTCTTGAAGCTAAAAACGAAATTTCTACAGTGAAACAAGAACAATCTGAATATTTTGCAAGACAAAACAAAATACAAGAGAACAAACAACTAGCAAAAAATGCAAAAACGTCAGATAAAGTTACTCAAGATGTTATCAATGCAGAAAAGGCAGAACTCAAAACTATGGAACAGAAGTTTGCCAAGCTGAAAAAAACAGATGCAGACTACGCAGCTCAAGAAACTGCTATCAAAGGCAAGAAAGGTCAAATTGATATGATGGAACGTTCTTTAGCGAAAGAACAGATGCAAATAGCAGAACTTGATGCTCAAACAGCGGCTCTTGAAAGAATAAGCAAAACAGAAAAATACAGCTCACAGCTCAAAAATTCCAAGGAGCAATTAGAAACATTGACAAGCAAAAAAGAAAGCCTGAACGAACAGTTAAAACTGGCAGCAACAGAAGATGATAAAATTGCATTAACAAAATTAATAAAAGAATGCGACAATGGTATCACTGAAGCCAATGCAGCTATCTCAGCAGCAAATAGGCACCTCTTCTTAGCGAATACAATGATAGCTGTACCGAGCAAAATACCTGCGGTAGTCGGATACCAGATGGGAATGGCAAGCCCTGTAGATGGTCCAGAAGAAATGCATGAAGTCACCAAATACAGCGATCAATACGAACCAATGAAGAAACAGCTCGTAAAAGAATACGAAGCAAGCAACAAACAAATAAAAGACAGATATGAACAATTGAAGAAAAACCCACAGGCCGCAAACAATATGAACTGGATGTCGAATCCGTGGATGTATCAGATGATGGCAAACGGTATGGGCGGCGGATTAGACTCAACAGCGATGCTTAGATCAATGTGGGCAGCACAAGACAATGGTTTAGCTTAAACAAAAAAGTCGTATAAGTCATATAAAGTCAAAAGGTAAGAAGCAATTCTTACCTTTTTGCATGTTGTTGTGTTGTGCAAAAATAAAAAACTACGCCGTCGCGGGCTTTCAATAATGAGATATGCTAAGAACGTTTTTTACGCGATCTCACAAACAAAATCTATGAGACCCCGTAAAAATTCTATTAAAACAGCTCCAAAACCTGAAGCCCGGGGATGCGAAATCCTCTACACCACTTCTTTCAACTTCTCTTTATAAAACCCGACAATCTCAACAAGCGCATGAAGCAACAGAGCCTGAACCTCGACTTCATCCTTCCATTTTCTATAACCGCATGCAGGAGGGAAAACCACAAGCGGGTTGGTCGGGAAATCTCTGCATATCTGAGGACGATTTTCATAATCTGTGCACAGGTTGTCAGGTCCGATTTTTGGGCAGTGATAGAACTTAAGTCCGCCCCCCTCTATGTCATCCTCAAACTGAATCTCTATCAAAGAAACATAGTCAGGATATATCTTTCTCGCCTCATCAATTGACTCGTAAGGAATGAAGATGCTTGTGAACTCTGCTGCGAACTTGTCTCCGTTCTTCGCTTTTTCCTTGAGCTCTTCGTGTGTGAATTCAGAGCTGGCTAAATTACAGCAGGATGCACACATTGAGCAGGACGAATCTTCTCTTTGTTTGTCCACGAGCTGAATTTTTTCATAAATATCTTTTGAAATTCTGGTCTCTAAATCCTCCAAAGCAGCTTCCTGCCAGAATTTGAAGTTGCACCCGTCAGGCAGTTTGTCCAACAGTTTTATGGAATTAAAATCAAGATTGCAGTCCTCACGGCATTTTGAACACAAAGAAGATTTCTTCAAAGAATTCAGCTGCCTGTCTATAGACTCTTGCGCTTTTAAAAACAACTCCCGATAGATTTTTTTCGTTTTGTAAACATCCGACTGTAACGTATTCATAACATCAATATAGCATGATAAGCGCAATTGTACTAAAATTAGAATATGAAAATGGGGAAAAGTTGGTGGACAAAACTTTAGAAAAAACGAAACTAGAACCAGTAATGGTGTTACTGACTTTGGGAGTGACCTCTCTGACTTGTTGCGACCGCATGAACTTGTTATATGATTGGACTTTAATTGATAAGGTCGCTCAAAAATTTTGCGGGGTCAGTTGACGATATGAAAAGAATAAAACAGCTGTCACGGCATTTGATAAACCAGATTGCGGCAGGAGAGGTTATTGAAAGACCTGCATCTGTTGTGAAAGAACTGGTTGAAAACTCTGTCGATGCCGGTGCAACAAGTATCGAGGTTGAGGTTTCTAACGAATGCCTTGATATCCGTGTTTCTGACAACGGTTCAGGAATAAACCCCGATGACATTGAGCTTGCGTTCACAAAACACGCCACAAGCAAAATCGAAACAGGCGAAGATCTTTTTGATATAAACTCTTTGGGCTTTAGAGGCGAGGCTCTGGCAAGTATAATCTCTATTTCAAAAGTTATCTGCACTACAAAAACCGCTGACAACGAAGTCGGAACACGAGTCGAGTGCGAAGAATCAAACATAAAAAAGAGTGAAACGGGCTGTGCTGTTGGTACGACAATGGAAGTCAAAAATCTTTTTTACAATACTCCGGCACGTGCAAAGTTCTTAAAGTCCGAAAAAGCAGAACTTGCTTATATCGCAGAAGCTATCCAAAGTATTGCTATAGCAAGACCGGATGTTTCTATTACACTGAAACACGGCCAGAACACGCCGATACATACTTCAGGCTCGGGCGATTTGTTGTGTGTGTTGACCGAGATTTATTCGAACTCAATAGCGTCAGAGTTGAAAGAAATGAACAAGGTCGATGAACTGTCCAAGCTCCATATCTATGGCTACTGTTCCACTCCGAACTTCACACGTTCGTCAAAGAAATCAATCTATGTTTTCGTAAACGGTAGAGTGGTGAAGTGCCCTGTTATTTTGAAGTCGATTGAAATTGCATACAAAAACCTCTTACCGTCAGGAAGACAGCCGTTTGTCTGCCTGAACCTTGATATGCCGAATAAAGACATTGACGTAAACGTCCACCCGACAAAGAAAGAAGTCAGATACCAAAACCCAAACCAGATTTTTAACTTCGTGATGAGTGCGATAAATGATGCTCTGACTGTTTATAAGACTCGTTCGTCTGAGCCTGTGGATTTGGATTTTAATAATCACCCAAGCCCCCTGCTCCCTCATGAAATTAAGCCGTTTTCTAAAGATGAACTGCTGGCAAGGGTACGCGCGCTTGCCCGTCGCTTTGATAATGTGATGATTGATGATAAACTACGCCTTGCTTACATGCACTTGGATACAAGACGCTGCGAGGTGACCGTTCAGG
>JAVBRY010000045.1:0-7823 GCA_031547505.1 Candidatus Gastranaerophilaceae bacterium
GATAAAAATGAACTTCGTGAAGCTACGGTAAGAGATATTGCTACATTTGGCGCTTTATATTTCTTTGGTGATTATGTGGCTAAAGGCGTCGGTTCATTGATTAAAAAGGTTAAAAATATCGACCTTATGAACTACAAAACAGAAGGTCCAAAAAAAGATACCATGCTGAGCAAGTTCAAATACTGGGTGACTGATACAAAACTTAAATCTTTTGACGAAGTTGCCAAAATGCCCGGTGCAGAGTCTAAGAATCTAAAAAATCTGCGTTCAGCTTGTGAAATTAGCTCGCTTGGGTTCTCAATGTTACTTTTAGGAATTCTTGTTCCATGGTATGTTAGAAAACAAACAGATAAAAACGAAAAAGCAAAAGCCAAACTAAAAATTCAAGAATATAACACCTATCCGTATATATCACACAACAATATTCATTCGAAAAAAGCGTTTCAGGCATTCGGGATGCTTGAACAAGGGGTAAAATAAAGCGAAGCAATGATAACACCTATTAATGTACAAAATAATGAATATCAAAAACAAGATTTGTCCTTGTCAGAACAAAAAGGACAAAACTTTAAAGTGCAATCCCCCGTACAATCCCCAGCACAGTCGTTTAAGGGTGGCGGTGTTGCGCTCTCTACTGCTTTCAATTTCCTGAATACAAGCCCTTCTTTAGGCGCTATCTTTGTTGACGTCGCGTTTATGGATACGCCAAGAACCGTTGTTGATACTTTCAGAAGTCCTGATGCCGGTCTTGAGACAGGTATAAGAGATTTTGGATCTACTGCAAACCACACCGCTGCAGGCATATTCGGTGCTTTTGCCGGACTTCTTATTGCGCAGGGAATAAATAGAGCTAATGGAGTAAAAGCTCATTCAATGTTTATGAACAGCGACACAATAGATACTTTATCGTCTATTGTGAAAGAGACTAATGCGAACAAAGCCGAAAACGGTTTCAATTATTTCAAAAAAATGCTGGAACAGACTCAGTATTTTGATCCAAAAACTCAACAATGGGAGGATTTCCCGAAACAATTAAGAAAAGATGTTGCAACTGCATTAAATAATGTCGGTACGGAAAAACAAAAATTGCCATCGAATGTTCTTAATGAAATGTATGCCAAAACTGTTGCCGAAACAGGCGCAGGCGAACAGTTCAGAATAAAGGAAATTACTACAGCTAAAGAAATAAAACATGCTGAAGGCAGTGCAAAAGATATTTTCAACAAAGGCTATTCAATGAGAAAAGCCGCAGTTGACAAAGCAACTAACGGTGCTAAGAACATAAGTTGGGAAGAATTCATCAAGCAATTGAAGAGTGTCAAAACAGCCACTGCTGTTGCAGGTCTGTCTATACCTATAGCGATAGGGATGGTCTGGCAGCCGTTCAACGCTTATCTGACTAAGAAACGTACCGGAAAAGAAGGTTTTGTCGGAGTTGAAGGTAGAGAACCCGATAAGTCAGCAGGATTTAAGCTGCTTAAAACAGGCATAGGTACCGCAGTAGTTGCCGGATTGTTGAGCACTATAAGCCGTAAGCCTAAAGATATACTCCCAAAACTTCAATTCAAAGGACTTATACCTACTATTGATCAGTTCAAGATGATTTACGGTGTAACAATATTCAGCCGCATACTTGCATCAAGAGATAAAAATGAGCTGCGTGAAGTTACTATAAAAGACACTCTCGGCTTTGCAAACTGGCTGATTTTAGGCGGTTTTGTTTCCAAGTTGACTGCTAACGCTCTTAGCAAAAAAATGGTCAACTATGATAAAAACAATGGAAAAGGCAATTGGAACTGGATTACTAAAGCTGTAGAAAAAACTCATGAAGAGATACTTTACCCTGCTTTGAAAGAAGCAGACATAAAGACTGTTGATGCTGCAGGCAAGCCGGTCAAATTCAGCAAGCTTATGAAGCAGTTAGCGCAAAAAGCAAAAGAAACTAATGCAGATCAATCAATAAAAGATGCGGTTAAACATATTAAATACAAAAATATTGCTATGGCAGCCGGCTTTGCATACTCGGGCCTGGTACTCGGTATAGGTATTCCGAAGCTGAATATCGCCATCACAAACCGTGTTGAGAAGAAAAGGAAAGCCAAAGAGGCTTCATCTGCACCAAATAAACAAACTGCGCAAGAACAGCCTGCTATCCAACAGCAAAAGGTTGTGACTGCATTTGCACAAAACTCTAACGGTAACAAAGCGTTTTCATCGTTCTTTGGTGCGATGTAGGTTAGTTGATTGTTATACATAAACACAAAATCCGTTGTCATTCTGAGAGAGCGTAGCGACCGAAGAATCTCCTGATTGTGCAAAGATTTTTATAAAACTCGGAGATTCTTCGGTCGCTACGCTCGCTCAGAATGACGCTAAGATGGAAGAAAAATGCACTATAAAGTGGGTTCTATTCTTATTACGTGTTTAATATCTCCACAATCCCCTGCATCTCTTCAAAATCAATATCACCCCGCATTGAAATCCTTATGCGGGCAGTGTTTATAGGCACGGTCGGGTGACGAATCGGCAAGAGGTAATACCCCGCCTTCATAAGTTTATTCGACATATTTACAGCATTTTCATTGCTGCCTAAAACTACAGGGATTATGTAGCTGTCGCCTTGTTGTCCTATATTCTGCTGGTATTCATATGCAATAACTTTACGTCGCCCTGAACTTGTTTCAGGGTCGCAAGGTCTATGCGATTCTGAAACAAGTTCAGAATGACGTGCGCTAAAATTTTGAATACCAGCAGAAATCAGATTCTCTCGCAGCAGTTTTGAAACATTGAACAGATTCTCTTTTCTGTCTTTCATCAATGGCAAAATTTCTTTTATTACAAAATGAGAAAAGGCGATATTTATTTCAGGCAGCGCTGTTGAGAAAATTAAAGAGCGGGATTTGTTGATTAAATAATCAATTAAAACTCCACCACCCACGCAAAATGCACCTACAGAGCCGATTGCTTTGCCGAATGTGGCAACTATTAAATCGACTTTTTCATTTTCAACAACACCTTGGGTTTCACAAACCCCTAATCCGTTTTCTCCATAAATACCAAAGGCGTGCGCTTCATCGACAATTAAAATTGCGTTATATTTTTCTTTTAATTCAACCAGCTTATTCAAATCTGCAACGTCGCCGTCCATGCTGAATAGCGACTCTGTAACGATGATTGCGTTTTCATAATCATCACGATGTTTTTCAAGCAATTCCTCTAAGTGTACATAATCAAGGTGTTTGTATCTTTGAAAGGAAGCCTCCGAAAGCCTTATGCCGTCGATGATACTGGCGTGGTTTAATTTATCTGAGAATACAATATCCTTTTTTGTCAGCAATGCCGACAAAATACCGACATTGGCGTGATAGCCGCTGTTGAAAATCAGAGCTTTTTCTTTGTTGTATAGTTTGACAAGCAGAGTTTCTAACTCGCTATAGACACTCGTATTCCCCGTTAAAAGGCGTGATGAAGCGGAGCCTAATGAATAAGTATAGGGCGCAGTTTCGAAAAATTTCTCAAGAATCTCCTTGTCTTCAGCTATCCCGAGGTAGTCGTTAGAAGAGAGATTCAGGTATTTTTTTTCATCAAGAAAAATATACTTCCCTTCTTTTTCAACGGAAGAAATTTTTCGCTCCAATGAATTGTTCTTTAGCTCTAAAAGTGTCTTTTTATATGGCTCGTAAGGCATCTATCTGGTTTTCTTAATGAGGTTGCAGACATTTTTAGCGAATCTTTTAGCTGTTTCGATACCTTCGTCGTCGTCTTTAGCTTCGCCTATTTCACGTCCGAAGACCATATTCCAATACTGAGAACCCGGAACCGTCATTTCGTTAATGAAATAGAACATAAGCATTTCGGAGAGCGTTGCAGTATGTCCGCCTCTTCTACCTACAGCTATCGGGCCTCCGACTTTGTGTGCGAGGAAGTCTTCGCCGCCAAGTCTTGAGACATAGCCGATTCTTTGAACAGCTGACATTATGTCGCCTCTGGCTGTACCGAAATACACAGGTGCGCCTGTTATCAAGCCGTCAGCTCTTTTTAATTCATCAATGATGTCATTTATGCCATCGTCCTCAAAAACGCATCGTCCAAGATCCACACATCTTTGACAAGCGATACAAGAGTGGACATTTTTACCTGCGAGACTGATTATTACAGGCTCAAGACCCTCATCTTTGATTACTTTTGCACATTCATTGAAAATGAATGCCATGTTGCCCTCTGGTCTAGGGCTCCCGTTAATCATAACAACTCTTTTAACCATAATCACTCCTTAGTTTAGTTATTTTATTTTAACATGGATTTTAGCATTCAATTCTACCTATAATGTTATTTATGTAAAAATATGTCATTGCGAGCGATAGCGAAGCAATCCAGACAACCACATAAAACTCAACGTCATTCCGCACTTGATGCGGAATCTTGCCAGCTTTAATATTAGCAAATTACCTCACTCCTTCCGTATGTTCTTCCCTAAGCACCATACCTTCATAAGGTTATTTTTTGGTTTTGTTTTTGAGGTAGATTATTGTGTTTGTTTTAGTGAGAGCCCACTGCCTTCGGGTGATAGATTGTTGCTGTGTAAGTTGGATAGGGCTTATTCGGGTATGGTACTTAGGGAAGACCGGACTCCATACGTTCGTCCATTTGCTGCGTCCTTTGGACGCTTGAGTAGAATAAGTTGATTGACACATAAGCAACTACGAACATACTTAATAACGATTAATTTACATAAATAACATTATCAACTATACACTTGTGACAATCTTATAACCTAGCCATAAGTTTATATTAATTATCCGTATTATGTTTTATAATATGCCTTATGGAAAGCCAAAAAGAACAACATATAGAAAACCATAAGGAAAAACTTGTTCAGATAAAAAATCTCAGCATGAACTATCCTATTAGTTCGGACTTTTTGAGCACTTCAAAAGAGTTTATTCATGCCTTAGACAGTGTGAACCTCGACGTATATCGAGGTGAAGTCTTAGGACTGGTCGGAGAATCAGGATGCGGAAAATCTACTCTGGGCAAAGCTATTTTAAGATTAATCGAGCCTGAAGGTGAAGTCCTGTACGAAGGTGAAGACATTCTAAAGATGAACACGAAGCAGCTGAAGAATTTCCGCAAAAAAGCACAGATGATTTTTCAAAACCCGTATTCAAGCCTAGACCCCAGAATGACTATTTATCAGGTGCTAAGAGAACCTCTCGTTGTGCATGGTGTGCGAGACAAGGAAGAAATTAAAAAACGCATACTGAAAATAGCGGGTTTGACAGGGGTAGATGAAGAATTCTTAAAAAGGTATCCGCATGAATTTTCAGGCGGGCAACGCCAGAGAATAGCGATTGCGAGGGCGTTGATTCTTGAGTCTGAGTTTCTTGTAGCGGATGAGCCTGTGAGTGCTTTAGATGTAAGCATTCAGGCACAGATCATAAAGCTTTTGATTGATTTAAAAGAAAAGCTGAATTTGACGATTCTTTTCGTATCGCACGATTTAGGGGTTGTAAAGTATATTTCTGATAGAATCGCTGTGATGTACTTAGGGAATATTGTTGAGCTTGCGGATGCAGATGAGTTGTTTAAAAATCCTAAACATCCTTATACTAAAGCGCTTATTTCTGCCGTACCATCAGTGGCGAATAAGGAAACGGGTAATTTTATTAAACTCGAAGGAGATATACCTTCGCCTAAGAATCCGCCCTGTGCTTGTAAGTTTCATACAAGATGCCCTGAGGTTATGGATGTTTGTAAAAAAGTCGAGCCTGAAAATATAAGTTTTTCAGATACGCATATGGCAAAATGCCATCTATATAAGAACTAAACTAAGTAGCAAATGCTCTCACTCCTTCCGTATGCTTTGAAAAAGCACCATACCGTCATAAAGTTTTTATTATTGTTGTTTTGCGGATATTTATGCGGTTGTTTTGGGGTGAGCCTATTGCCTTCGGATATTAGATTGGTGTTTTTGGGGTTGGTTTAGGCTTTATTCTGGTATGGTGCTTTTTCAAAGCGGACTCCATACGTTCGTTCATTTGCTGCGTCCTGCGGACGCGTTATGATAAAACTTGCATAGACTAAGATGTTGCTTTGCGCATTAAGTCTGAAAGTCTTACGTCTTTTTGATTTTTAGGGGGAACTACTTCTCTGACAGGTGCAGACACAGGTTGTCTAAAGCTTGACAGCCCCACACGTGAATCGTCAGATTGTTTGAGCATAAGAAGCTCTTTCATAAAATTTACGAATTCTCTCACTTTTATATTCCTTTCGTAATGTACTATATTATACTCTCATTTATCATTGTTTATATCATTTATTTACTTGAAACGGGGTTTGCATAAAAAATTTATTTAATTCTACAATATAAATATTTTTTTATAATGCGGGTGACCCCTTGGACTTGGTCCGCATAAGGCTTGCGGAGTCAGTTGACTATATAGAAGATAAACTGGTTTTTAATTTTTTTTATCCCCAATTATGCTATATTTGTGAATAGTTCTTATATTAAATTAAGTACAACCAGAACAATGCATGAATTAGAAAAAATCATTGAAAACACCGAGACAGCCTGCCGTTTATGTGAACGGGAATTTCTTCATGATGAGATTATAAACATTATACACACGGATAATGATATTGAAAAGCAGATATGTATACTGAAACTTTTGGGTGTGAATACGCAGGAAGAAGCGGATTTGTTGGTTTTCAACCTCACTAACCACGGTGGAATAATCAGAGAAGCAGCGGCTGTGAAAATAAATGAGCTTATGCAAGATAATAGGTTCTCCGGTTTTTTTCAAACAGAGTCGATTCTAGACACGCTTCTCGATGCAATAATAGACATCAATCCCAATATTTGCCGCTTGATAATTGAAGTGCTGCCATTTGTTAATGATAAGGCAGGTTTTTTTGAAAAGCTCTATTCAAGAGCACTAGCAGTCATTGATGATGCCGTTACGATGAATATTCGAAACAAAGGTTATGAATACTCAAGAAAGGTGTTCAAGATTTTTTGGTATATGGAGGCTGTTTGCGCCCTTGCATATTTTCAAGATCAGGAAAAAATAAAAAATATTCTTCTAAAGACATACACTTTCAAGGACTACACAATCCGTGAAAAGGCAGCGAAGATTCTTTCTCAGCTTGACGGAGTGATAGAAGGCCTGGACGAAATCATGAATGTACTAAAAAATGATGAAAACTATTTCGTAAGACGATTTATTAAATAATTTATAATCTTAATCTCTATATTTGTTTTACAATAAGTAAAAAAGCCATAATGATAGTTGCGTAATCAAGAGTGAAATGAAAATAGCCAGAACCACCAGAGCAAAAGTAAAAGATTACTTTGCATACAATAAAATCCCTAATAAATTTGTATCTGATTCAAATCAAGCAATTGAAGATGAGCTTTTACTCAAGGTACGTGAAAACTATAAAAATAGCAGGCCTACAGGAATAAACCCCAAAATACAGCGAGGTTTAGATGTTGTTTTTAGCACAGGCATAGGAGCACTTGCAATAATTCCGTCATCTTTGTCTGCTTTAATTCTAAAAATTAAAAATCCTAAAGATCCAATACTATATTGGCAGCGACGGATAGGCAGATACGGTAAGATGATTAATGTTCCTAAGCTAAGAACAATTAAAGACGGGAAAACATCTCAGTTTACAGATACGATGCGCAAATTTGGTATAGATGAAACACCTCAGCTTTTTTCTGTTCTTAAAGGCGACATGAGTATGGTCGGACCAAGGGTAAGAACTCCACAAGCATTAATTAAAGAATATACCCTTGAAGAAATAGTCAAACTCGGTGA
>JAVBRY010000007.1:0-3662 GCA_031547505.1 Candidatus Gastranaerophilaceae bacterium
CAATGCCCTTGTCACATTGTCTCGCCAATGCTGCAAGACGATTTTCAGGCACATATGAAAAGTTCCTTGCATTTTCTGCTGCATTTTTAGAGAATGCAGGTAAATATTTTCTTGTTAAATTCAAAATGCTCAAATTAACATTACCTAAACTTACTACCTGTTTATATAAAAACATTTTGGCCACATAAATTGCTTTTTCTTAAAGAGTCACTATTTACAAATATAATAATTATCCAAAAATTAGTGGGTTTCCGTGATGCCATTTATCTGGCATCGCTCTAGCACTGCCTATAAAGAAGGCAAATTTCTTCATACATAACTTTTCAATAAAAAAAGAGCGATTTTCGCCGCTCTTTTTTTTAATATTTTATAGTTAAACTATACAGCAGCGTATACGCTGACTTGTTTTTTAGTTCTTCTGTGTGGCTCGAATGTAACTACGCCATCAATCAAAGCAAACAATGTGAAGTCTTTGCCAACGCCTACGTTGTTGCCGGGATGGATTTTAGTACCGCGCTGACGAACAATGATAGTGCCGGCATTGATTTTTTCGCCGCCATATCTTTTTACGCCAAGCATCTTAGGGTTACTGTCGCGTCCGTTCTTTGATGAGCCTACGCCCTTCTTATGTGCCATTTCATTATCTCCTTATTAATTTTATTTTTAAGTTTGGTTTAGGTCTATTCTTCAGTTGCTGCAGCTGTTTCATCAGCGCCTTTAGTTTTTGCAGCTGAGGTTTTGATTTTGTTAATCATTACTCTTGTGAAGTTTTGTCTGTGGCCTTGTTTTTTTCTGTAGCCTTTTTTAGGTCTTTGTTTGTAAACTATTATTTTTTTGTCTTTATCGTTTTTAACAACCACGCCTTCAACTGTTGCTTTATCAACATAAGGTTGTCCGACTTTTGATTTTTTACCGTTAACTAACATAACGATTTTGTCAAAAGTAACTTTTTCATCGGCTTTTGCGTCTAATAATTCTATATCGACGTATCTGCCTTCTTCCAGTTTGTACTGTTTTCCGCCTGTTTCGACAATTGCGTACATTTTTCTTCCTTTCACTTGAGGGACCGTAGTTTCGAGCGTTAGCCGAAAACATTTAAAAGACGGTCTGCCTATCTAAACTATACCCAGTCTAGCAAGCACATAGTTCAGTGTCAATGTGTGATTGTCGATTTTTCTAGTTTTGAAAATGAATAAAAAATCAGGTCAACCAAACCCCTTTAAAAGAAATTTTTTCGACCTGATTTTAATTTATATTGATTTGTTTCTATTCTGCGTCCGGTTTATAGTTTGCAGTGGCTTCTTGCGCAGCTTCACGTGTTGAGAATCTTCCTATAGATGTCCTTTCGCCATTTTCATTTTTGACGTAAGCAGTATAGTACTCTGTTGAGCTGGATTGTCTGCTTGCTTTATTGTCAGATGAAGTTGTACTTGCAAAAGTCCTTTTAGGTGCACTGTTTGCATTACTATTTGAATTTGCGGTTGTGCTTGCTGTTGAAGCTTTTTTAGGCGTATTATTTGCCGTTTTATTAGCCGGAGCTTCTCCTTTTTCTTCTTTAAAATGTTCAATCTCAAATTCCGGTTTCTTCGCTATTGGGGGAAGTTCCGGCATAGTCGCATCTATCTTAATTTTACCTACATCAAAGTCATCAACATTAAATGTGGGTTTATCATCAATATCTGGCAGATCGTTTATATCAGGTGGTTTAGGTTCACCTGTTTTTTTATTTGTTTTGTCACTCCCATTGAGAAGATTGCCCACTGCACCACCTATTTTGCCACCTGTTTCTTTGAAAAATTCGCCTGTTTTATATACGCCTTTTTGAACAGCTGTTTTTATCGGACTTTGCCCTATTTTTGAACACTTAACCGGTTTATTTCCCATAGTTCGGCTCCTATTTGTAAGTAACCTTAATACAGTCGGCATTTTTAGAAAAATCTTTATGAAAAATGTGTTATTGTTACAATTGTTAATTATTGTGTATTTGCTAATAAATTATGCAATTCCTGCTTGTGCAGGAATGACAATTTAAAAAAGCCCCTCAATATTTGAGAGGCTTTTTGTGTATATAAATCCTGACCGGCTTTGCCGGAGACCCCGTATCAAGTACGGGGCAGCAAAAATTAAGCTTCGACTTTGTCTCAGCAAATTTTTTAGCTGACAGATGCTTTTTCTTCGTCCGTAACACCTTTGATTGTCAGGTTTACACGGCCTTTGTCATCAATTTTCATTACTTTAACGACTACTTCGTCACCGACTGAAAGATGTCCTTCAACAGTATCGATTCTTTCGTTGCAGACTTGTGAGATATGAACCATACCGTCTTTGCCAGGTGCAAGTTCTACGAACGCACCGATAGGGATGATTCTAACTACTTTTCCGCGTTTAATCATACCTGCTTCAGGTCTGAATGTAAGAGCCTCAATCATTTTGATTGCGATAGCGGTACCTTCTTGGTCGTTACTTGTGATAGTAACTATACCTGTGTCTTGGATATCGATTTCAGCGCCTGAGCAGTCAACGATATTTCTGATATTTTTACCGCCAGGTCCGATAACAGCTCCGATATCTTCCGTTGCAATCTGCATTGTCTGGATACGTGGTGCGTGCGGTGACATTGGTCCAGGTTGAGAGATAACTTCTTTCATTTTAGAAAGAATGTGTAACCTACCAACTTTAGCCTGTTCAAGAGCACGTTTCAAAGTTTCGTTAGAGATACCTTTGATTTTCATATCCATTTGAAGCGCTGTGATTGCGTTTTCGTCACCGGTTACTTTAAAGTCCATATCGCCTAAGAAGTCTTCGATACCCTGAATGTCAGTCAAGACAACATCAGTGTCTCCTTCTTTGATAAGACCCATAGCAACTCCGCCAATCATAGACTTAACAGGAACACCTGCGTTCATCATTGCCATAGAAGTGGCACAAGTTGAAGCCATTGAGGTAGATCCGTTAGATTCTAAGATGTCAGATGTAACTCTTATTGTGTATCCGAAGTTTTCAGCTTCAGGAAGCGAAGGAATATTCGCTCTTTCAGCCAGGTTTCCGTGACCTACTTCACGTCTGCCAGGACCTCTCATAGGTTTAACTTCACCAACCGAGAATCCAGGGAATATGTATTTGTGCATAAATGTTCTTTTTGTTTGAGGGTCGACGCCGTCAAGCTCTTGTGCCATCCCCGGACCTGCAAGTGTGCATATTGATAATGCCTGAGTTTGTCCTCTTGTAAATACGGCAGAGCCGTGTGCTCTAGGTACTGGACCGACTTCACACCAGATAGGACGGACTTCATCAGATTTTCTTCCGTCTGCTCTGACTTGTTCATCTTTAATCATCGCTCTCATAACTTTTTTCTCTAGTGCTTTGAATTCTTCGCCCACGAAGTTGATACCTGTTTCAGCCATCATGATTTTAGCTGAATGGTCATCGCCATAAGAATCAAATTCTGCTTTAACGAGTTTTTTAGCTTTATCAAGTTTTGCTTTTCTTGATTCTCTATCAAAGTCGTGATAAGCATCGTTAACTAAATCATAAGCGATACCGTTGATGATGTTTGCGATTTCGTCAGTGTCGTAAGGGTTGATAAATTCAGGTCTTACAACGCCGCATTCTTGTGCAAATTTCAACTGAGCATCTACTTGTTTTTTGATTTCGCCTTGAGC